>JBFRWG010000129.1:0-32244 GCA_051439445.1 Crocosphaera sp. | reverse complement strand
ATATCAAATTTATGCTTGTCATGGAATCGAGATCCCAGAAAAGTATGGAAAATATTCCTATGCTAAATGGGAAACAAAATGGCTTTTTCAAGAAAAAGATTATGACTTAAAAATCGCACTACTGAGAGGACTTGGCTACGAAAAATTTAATCAAGAAATAGATAACAAAAATTTATATTCTTGGCTAAATACTAAGGAATTAGTCGCAGATTTATTTGATGAAATTTATTGTTGGCTTACCATTAACTATCCTGAAGCGATTTCTTCATTAGATTTAACAAAAGATTTTGATATCAAACAAATATTCAATCATAATATTCTTTTTAAAATACCTAAAGAAGTTGAAGGACTATCTCCATATAATCATGATCCTGGGGATGTTCAACTATCTCCTGATTTATTTTTTTGTAGTTTCAAAGAAAATCATGATAATCATTTAAAAATCATTGAGGAGAATAACAATCTTGGACTTAACAACTATGCGTTACCTCTTTTCTATGGAAACAATGAAAAAATGTATTATATTTTATTGGATGAGCAACAAAAAGATTATTTTCCAATTTGGTATGTTGATGAAAAATGTGAACCAAAAATTTGTTCAGCTAGTCTAATTAATTTAATGCTAAGTATCGCTGAATGCTATGCAAACGGTGCTTATTATACAACACTTGATAAAAAAACAGATAAATATTATTTAAGTCAAGATAAAAATAAAGTAATAGAAACTTTTAGAAAATTTAATCCAGATTATATTAATATATGGCAAGATATTTGGAGAAAAAAGAATTTTTAATGTTATCAGTTCCTAAATAATTTTCAAAAAATCCTTTTTTATAAGCAAAGGACTTTCAGTTATTCCTCGGTTGACATATTCTATAAAAAATTCTGACTCAATACGAGGAAGTATCTTGCTAGATTCAATGATAATATAACTATTTTTCTCCAAATAGTAGAAAGTAATCTTATTCTTTTTCCAAACCCATAATTCAGGAATACCAATCTTTTGATAGCTGGATTTTAAAACTTCAATATCACCACTACTAAATATGACTTCAACGACTAAATCTGGTAAATCTTTGTCACAATCAAAAGCATAAGCAATATCGGGTTCTCTTCCTGTTTGTCCCGATACATTTAATCGTGTCTGTCCAAAAGGGAAATCTTGAAGGTCATACTTTTCACAGTAAGCAATAATTAATCGGTTAATAATTGCAGAAATTCTTTCATGATATTTTCCTGGGGACACAATCGTTATTTCTCCATTAAAATAGGAAACTCGATAACCTGAATATTCTTGAGAGTCAAATTTTTGGTAGTCTGACCAGTTTGCACCTGTAATCGTTAGTATCTGATCTTCCTGGGTAAACTTATCGCGATTTAAAGGTAAATTAGCTGTAATTAACATAAGTTTTATAATTCCTAACCTTAATGGGTAGTGCTATAGTAATCAAGATGTTGACACTACCATTTTAGGAGATAATTAAGTCCTATTTTTCAATTGTTTGGTTTGCAATTATTATAACATAATCATATTTTTTCATTATCAAAGATGGTAAGGTAGTAAAAACTAATGATCAACATTTTTCTCAAGCAGAATTTAATATTTTAACAGATTAGTATATTAATCTTGTTGTCTAAAATTAATATCTTCATAAATAAAAGTAATAGGGAAAGAAAAGTCAAGAGATTGTAATAATATTTTATCATTTTCTTGATAGGGATGAAGTTCCCAAAATCCATTGTTATTAAGTCTAAAAACTTCTACATTAACCTTTTGAGAGTCAATTAAAACATATTCTTTTAAAGTATCAATTTGGCGATAATATTTAAACTTATCTCCTCTATCAAACGCTTCTGTACTAGGGGATAATACTTCAATAATTAAACAAGGATGATAAACAATTAAACGTTCCTGTTTATCCCTTGCATCACAAGTTACCATAACATCAGGATAAAAGAAATTTCCTTGTTGAGAAATCCCTAATTTTACGTCTGTCATTTGTACTTTACAACCTTTACCCCGTAGATGAGATTTTAAAGCAGTTGTAACATTAATGGTGATATCATTATGAATAATAGTTCCTCCTGTCATAGCAAAAACTTCGCCATGAATATATTCATGTTTCAGAGGTTGCTTTTCTTCCCATTCAAGATATTCTGTTGGCGAAAGATAGAAATGATTAGTATTAGCAATCATTGATTAATACCTCATTGTTTTGATTATTACTTTCATTATAAACAGTTTAGTCTAGATATAAAGGCGATCGCTTAAAATTATCAATAGAATTTTCGTAAATACTAATGGATGAGGTAATTATGGGTCGACACCTACCCCCGAATATTCCAGAGAAAAAAATTGAAGAGATTTACCGTCAAGAACTTGAAAAACTTTCAGACGGATTAATAAATCAACTTCATGAATTCATCAAAATCATACCAGAAGATTCTGTAGAGTTTGCTGCATTGCAAGTTTTTCCTGACGAATATTGTGAAGGTAATGCTTCTATATGGATGTATTTTGAAGGCAAAAATAAAAAGATAGATAAAAATGACAAAAGACTGTTTGCTGGTAAATCTCTTGAGATATATTCAAATTTTAAATCCTTACCAACATTGGACTTAAATGCTTACAAAAACATCAATTTTCCTGATATGCTGACCGATTTAATTGTTGAATGGTTTGCAGAGTGCTGGTGGAAAGCAGGTGGATGGTACTATCCTATCCCTGTCGAGATTTTTGGGGTTGAAGGGTTTGGTTGTGGTGACATAATAACGTTGACTAAAATCAACCCATAGGGTGATCGAAAAAGATGATTTTTTGGGTATCTTGTGTTTAGGATCTCCATGAGTTAGACTAACGGGAACAAGAATAATGGCAAATCGTGAGGTTTTTAGCTTAAAATTAGTCAAATATTGCCGAAAAAAACAATCAAGCTCTTTGGGATTTACCCTTCTGGAGTTGCTTATCATTGTTGTGATTCTAGGAATTTTGGCTGCTTTGAGTATCCCTAGTCTATTAGGTAAAGTTGCTTATTCTAGAGAAACAGAAGCGGTGATGACCTTAGGAAGTATTAATCGTATCCAGATTGCTCATCGCTATGAATATGGAGAATTTGCTTTAATTGGAGAGATAACCCCTGATGGAATTAACGAACCGTCAATGTTGGAACTTCCTATAAAACCAAAATACTACATCTATCGCGATATTCCCCGTCCTGGTACGGATCATTTAAGAGCAAAATATGGTGCAGTTCCGATTGATGAATATACGGACAGTTTGAGAAATTATAGTGCTGGGGTCAGATATATGCCTAATCTCAATGATTTTGCATCAGTGATCTGTCGAGGAAACGATCATACAGAAGATAATATTGATAAGATTCGGCCAAGAAAACCCTCTCAAAAAAGTAATGAATGGATTTGTACAGGAAATAGTACCACTCTTCGTTAAACAAGGCTATATTGTTACTCATTCAAGTTTAATGCTGTTAACTGTGCTTTAGCTTTTTGTAAAGACTCAAACCACTCTTTTTCGGGATCACTATCTGCAACAATACCTGCACCTACTTGTCCCCAAACAGTAGAAGTATCAGAGGTAAAAGGAGTATATAACAAAGTACGAATTAAAATATTTAAGTCCAGGTTTCCTCGATAATCTAAATAACCACAAGATCCATAAAATAAATTGCGTCTAACAGGTTCTAACTCTTCGATAATTTCTAAACATCTTACTTTAGGACAACCAGTAATTGTTCCTCCAGGAAATAACGCTTTAATGAGATCAATTGTTGTTTGATTTTGACGCAATTTTCCTTTAATATTACTCACTAAATGAATGACATGACTATATCTTTCAACAGTTAATAATTCATCCACTTCTACTGAACCCCATTGACAAACCTTACCTAAATCATTCCGCTCTAAATCAACTAACATAATATGTTCGGCTCTTTCTTTTTTGTTAGAAGATAGTTCTTGTAACATCGCTTTTTCTTGTTGTAAATTATCTCCCCTGGGACGAGTTCCAGCAATGGGACGAGTTTCAGCGATATTATTGTTTAAACTCACTAATCTTTCAGGAGAACAACTAATAATATCTCCCCAAGGCGATCGCCAATAACTAGCGAAAGGAGAAGGATTAATGGTTTGTAATTTTTTGTATAATTCCCAACTTTTTAAATTAGTTGTTGTCTGAAATCTTAAGGATAAATTCGCTTGAAATATATCCCCTGCTTGGATATATTTTTTGGCTTTACGGACAGCATTTTCATAGTCTTGTTGATTGGTATAAAAAGAAAAATAAGAATTTGAAGGAACGAATCTATCAGAGGATGAGGGTATATTAGTTTCAAGTTTAGATTGTAATTGATCTAAATCTTTTTCTTCCGTACTTGCTAACCATAAGGTTTGTTGATGATGATCTAAAATAGCAAAACAGTTAGGTTCATACCAATAAGCGACAGGAAAGGGTAAACAATCATAATTATACTCAGGTAATTTTTCAATTTCCCATGCTAAATCATACCCTAACCATCCTAACCATCCTCCGACAAAAGGTAGATGATTAGGAACTTGATTAATCTCTTTTTGTTGTTGTAATAATTGTTTTAAAAAAACTAAAATATTACCTAATTTAGGTGTCCATAATTTATATTTATTATGAATCAACCTAGGTTCCCCTGCACAAAGAGAATAACGAGATAAATAAGGATAGTCAGAGGGGGTAGGAAAAGGACTTTCTAATAACGTTGCGATGGTTGAATCATAAGCAAATAACCGCTCAAAAACCTCTGAACCTGTTAACTGATTGAGGGGAAGCGATCGCCAATACCAAGGTAATAAATAAACCATAACTAAAGTCACAAAAATTACGATAAAAGTCCTTTACATTCCTCCCCATATAAATCTTGCATACCAAAAAGGAATTAACATTGCTAATGCTAACCAATCCCCTTGTATTAATCTTAATTGGTGCCATTGAACTTGATGTTTATTGGGACTAATAAAACCTCTAATTTCCATAGCTATCGCAATTTCTTCGGCACGCATTAAAAGATTTTCTAGTAATTTTTCTACCACCACTAACCAAACTTGTAAACTTTTTTTAATGCCTAATTTTTTCCAATTAATTGCCCTTGTGCGGATAGAGCGAATTAAATTTTGTACTTCTTCTAAGACTAAAGAAATGAATCGCAATGATAAAGTCAACGTTAATAAAATTTCTGTGATAGGAATTTTAAAACGACGTAAGGGAGACAATAATTCTTCTAATCCTGCCGTGATTTCTTCGGGAGCAGTCGTTAATAAATATAAATTTGCACTGTAAATTAAAATAAAAATTAATGTGCTAATTCTCACACCTAATTCTAAGGAACGACGAGTAATAAATAGTCTACCTTTATCCAGCAAAATATAAGTATAATTAGTAGGTTGAGGCAAAGATAAATCTATTTCTGGGAGTCTAGATTGAGAAGAAACAGCTAACCCATCTGGGGATAGGGTGGTAATGATAAAGATAAGAATAGTTAGAATTAACCACCATCCCATTTGTTGTTTCCAAACTCTTAAAGGAATGTTAGCGATGAGAGTTAAAATAATCAAAATTCCCACTAAAATTAATCGCCATTGAGGGTTAGATAATAAAGGAGCTAACAAAAAAGACATTAACCAAGCTAACTTCACCCGTGGATCAAGTTTATGTAACCAAGTAAATGGGTTTTCTAGATAAAGTCCAATGGGAAGCGATCGCAATAAATCCATAATTGATAATTAGCTCAGTTTTTTTGACATTCATTCGATTACAATAGTAATCAATGGTTGACCATTAACAAGGAATTTGTTATGCAGCAATTTTATCAGAAAATAGCTTTCTTTATCCTCTTATTTTTCTTCGGATTGTGTGGATTAGGTGCCTGTGATGAATCGGAAAAAATAAAAGAACCACCTCCTCTCCCACAAGATCCTTTTATCCAAGTCTATTTTAACTTAAATGATGCCCAAGGAGCTAATTATCGTGATCCTTATCGTCAAATTGATCGTCCTGGAGATAATCTAGAAAATATTATTATTGATACCATCAATTCTGCTGAATCGACTATTGATATTGCTGTGCAAGAATTTCGCCTTCCTAACATTGCAAAAGCTTTGGTTAAACAACAGCAAAAAGGGGTGAAAGTGAGAGTTATTTTAGAAAACAATTATCATCAATCTATCAAAAATTTTACCTCAGATAAAATTGCTGGAATGGCACCCAGAGAAAGACAAAGATATGAACAATATTTCCAATTTATTGACGAAAATAATGATCAATTTCTCAGTGAGAAAGAAATGAATAATAGGGATGTCTTAACTATTTTAAAAAAAGGTAAAATACCAATTATTGATGATACCGAAGATGGCTCAAAAGGAACAGGATTAATGCACCATAAATTTATTATTATTGATAATAAAATACTGCTCTCAAGTTCAGCAAATTTTACTTTGAGCGGTATTCATGGAGATTTTAATAACCAGCAAACGATGGGAAATGCCAATAACTTACTAAAAATTGAATCATCAGAATTAGCTGAACTTTTTACTGAAGAATTTAATGAAATGTGGGGAGATGGTAAAGGAGGAAAAAAAGATAGTCTATTTGGTATTAATAAACCCAACAGATCCCCTAAAATTATTGATATTGGAGATTCCCAAATAACGGTTAAATTTTCGCCAAATTCTTCAAAAGATCCTTGGGAGCTAACCAGCAATGGACTGATTGCTCGCATTTTAAATCAAGCAGAAAAATCCATTAATTTAGCCCTGTTTGTTTTTAGTGAACAAAACATTGCTAATCGTTTAGAAACTAAAAATAGTCAAGGAATTCCTATCAAACTTTTAATTGATCAAGAATTTGCTTTTCGTTTTTATAGTGAAGCTTTAGATATGTTAGGAGTCGCTTTAAGTAATAATTGTAAGTACGAAAAAGCTAATAAACTTTGGTTACAACCGATTAATACAGTAGGGGTTACTCAACTCCCCAAAGGGGATAAATTACATCATAAATTTGCTGTTATTGATGAGCATACTGTCATCACTGGTTCTCATAATTGGTCAGCATCTGCTAACTATCAGAATGATGAAACCTTGTTAATCATCAAAAACCCAATTGTAACCGCCCATTATCAACAAGAATTTAACAGATTGTATCAAAATGCTACTCTAGGACTGCCGACTTGGATTAATCAAAAAATTAAAGATGATACTAAAAACTGTCCTAATTTATTAACATCGAAATTAACCGATAATTCAACAAAAATTATTAATCTCAATACATCCACTCAAGAGGAACTAGAAACCTTACCAGGTATTGGAAAATCCCTAGCAAAACGAATTATTGAAACTCGCAATCAGACACCTTTTACCTCTTTGGAAGACCTCACCAAAGTCAAAGGGATTGGAGACAATACCATTCAAAAATTAGAAGGAAAAGTAACTTGGTGAAAGTTTTACTTAAGGAGAGAAGAGGGGTATCTAAACCGAATTTGGTATTACTAGGGCTTAATAATATTAAGCCCCTACTGACTTCTGCCGTCTTTAAAAACTGCTTACTTTTTTCTTAATCGTAGTCCCAACCCAGTGGTTCCCAGAAGCATTAAACTAAGAACAGAAGTAGGTTCTGGAACCGTTGTGTTACTGGTAGAAATTTGATTAGAAGTACAAGTATATTCAGGTAAAATCTCAGGATTAGAAGACTCAATTAAACCCCACACTTCTAGAGTGGGAGTACCATCTTTGCAAGCAGTCTGAAAAATCCGGTTTTCCTGAGGTTGAGCATTTTGGGGAACAAAACCCTGAGGGATCAATGCAGCCGCAGGATCATCGGCTCTCGTTAGAGCCGTCAACTGAATTTGGTTAGCATTGTCTCGTCCCGGTTGATCTTGAGGATGGCCATTGTTTGGGTCCCATCTCATGGTCACCAAACCTCGAATAAAATTAGCCCCGTTCTCAAAACCGACCCCTCCACCATTGGGTTTTGTGGGATCAGGGTCATCAGTAAAATAAAATTGACCACTCTGCAACGGTTGACCAGCAACTCCCAAAGCCGAAAAATCTCGGCCAGTGATACCGACTCTGTCCCCTCCAAGTTCCCCAATACGAGTGAGTAAAATTTCCATTTCCGTGCCGTCTTTTCTTGCCTGTGCAAACATATTAACCCCATCAATCCCCTCACAGGTCTCAGTAATATAAATCATGGGGGGTTGATCGCCAACCCTTAAGGTCAGTAGATTATTATTGGGGTTACACTCTAGCTCGAATGGAACCTCTTCTCCATTTTCCCAACGCCAGTTTATATTCCTGAGAACCGTATCAATGGTGTTGCCATTACTATCCTGACTTTTCTCTGTTTGTGCCCACTCCCAAGTTCTTTGATTCCCAAGACGAGACTGTACGGTTACATTGGGACCGTCCATCACTTTGTAGGCCTCGTTCCACACCTCAAAGTTTAATTCTAATTTTGGTTTGAGACTTTCATTTTCTTGGTTTTGAGAGTAAAAACTCTCAATAGGATGGAAACCAAAGCCAGGGAAACTGATACCAAAAGTAGGTCTTATGGCAATGGAGAGAAGATTCTGATCATCATCGGCATTGTCATTAAAATTAGTATTCAATATCCCTTCGATATAGTTATTCATTGCAGTAGCAGTATATTCATTGGCTCCTAGGAGAATATCATCAGTGAACAAAGTGGGAGCATCCTCATCAATATCATTAATCGTCCTTGGGGGATTATTGGGATTAATGCCACTGCCTTCATCCCATGGATCAATTACCCCCAGTGCTTCTATACCAACCCTGGCAAACCCAGGACTAGGTCGATTGGGACCATGAGGATTCTGAGGATCATCAATACCGTGATAGAGAGTCAGTGTAGCCTCGACATTTCTGACCTGTGCGCCTTGAGGGATGTCGAGAGTGTTGTTAATCCTGTTGATAATGTTTTGTAAATCCCAGTTTACATAGCCTATTTGTGTTTCTTGCTCGTCCTCAGGCACCACTCCATTCCCACCGAAGGTTCCAGTGGGAAATTTACCGATACGGATGTAATCTTCACCACCAAAATTTTCCTCTTCATTATTGGTATCTGAGTAAGTATCCGCACCGGCAGTTACCCTTTCAAACCAATTTGTCGCTTGTGCTGGGTTGACACTAAGAAGGGTTACTCCTATGGCGATAACAGTGGTCGTTAGGTTCAAATAAGAATTTAAAGTTTGCATTGTTTTTAAGCTTTTTTTAAGTAGAGTGCATAGTTGAGTAAAATTGCCTTAAAGGCCCAATCCTATCAAAGGATAGCGTAAGAACAAGAACCTGGCTAAAATTAACATAGCTTAGTATAAAGTTTTTTGCCGATGTCCCAACTGCCTTAATGATAAAGAATCTAAGTTTAGTATTCCCTTAAGTTTCTCCGTAGTGAACTTTTTGGCAAAATAAGCACCCAATTGTCTTCCTTTCACCCTTTACTACAACGAAGTCAGTAAGCGTGCGCGTCTAGGTTTATGAAACCCCTTAAGTCTAGGGGTGTTACAATACACTCTTAATGAAAATTATAGATTTCGTCACCTTTCCTGGTAGTGTATCTTTTATCACACTAGAAATCACCCATAAGAATCTCAATGCTTGATCCAAACTTTACAAACAAGATTCAGTTTAAAGCGTCTGAATCCCTTGCTTTACCGGTTAAAGATGCACTCATACCTATTCATCACTATCTCAGACAACCCCAACGGTTGGTTAAGACCATTGCTGATCCTAAGTTAATGGAACCCTTATCAGACTGTCGCTTTCGTCTTAAAATGCGTCCTTTAAACTTTATGGACATTTATCATTTACAACCCACTGTTGTTTTAGGGGTTTGGTCTGATAGTAAAGGAACAATTTTTTTACGATCTGAGGATTGTGAAATTCGGGGAATTGACTATATTAATGATCGTTTCTCTTTAACCCTAAAGGGTAAATTAGTTCCTCGCAATAAAGAGGGAAAAACCTATTTAGAAGGACAGGCAAATTTAACGGTTGAAGTTGACTTACCTCCTCCATTGTTGTTAACCCCCAAACCTTTATTACAAGTCACAGGAAATGGTCTTCTCAAAGGGGTTCTCAGTCGCATTAAGCAACGGTTGCTAAATCAATTATTACAAGATTATTATCACTGGGTTGATGCTCAATTAGAATCTAGCAATCATGAACAGATAGCTGCTTTCAATCAGCATTACACGCAAGCATAAGTGATGGGAGAAAATGAAGGAATCAAACCTTATTCCTTTATTTTCCCTCAGGGTTATATAGCAATTTTTTTTGTCTAATTTCAGCTTTATTTTTAATATAAGTTAATAAAGAGAGAATGCAATTGTACTCTATGGGGGGACTAGGGCGTGTCTGCAAAGTTCAAAAATCTTAGTTGAGAGAGGCTCCAGGAAGCAGAGGAAGCAGAGGGGGAAATTAGCTTATTCTTATACCAATTTCAAAAACTTAGACTACAGATATAAATGTTGTAGGGGTCAACGGCTGTTGACCCCTACGAGAATGTGTAGTCAAACTTTAGGAAATTGGTATTAATATTCTAATAGTTTGCAGACAGACCGTTGATAACTTCGTCATGCAATTATCAATAATCCTGGAGTTTCAATTTTTGTGATAGACCTTGACATAAATCCCGATTATGTTATGATTTCCCTATGATTGTGGGGATATTTATGAAATACTTTTTTAATAAGTTTTTAAAACCTTATATTACCAAAAATCAATATTTTTCAATTTGTGAAATAGGAGCTTCTAAAGGAGAAAACACAGATAAATTACTGAATTTAGAAAAAATTGAGCTAACCGTTATAGACCCCTGTATGGATGCTAAACTTGATGATAAGTATAAAAAGTTTGACCATATAAAAGTTTATAAAGATTTAAGTTTAAATGTTATTTGTCAACTATCTGAATCTTTTGATTGTATTCTTATTGATGGAGATCATATTTTATATCATTTATTAAAAAACTAGAATAAAAGGGAGATAATAACGAAAAATAGAAAAAAGTTAAAAAAAGATAATGAACCAGTAATAAATCTAGGTTAAAGTACCCAAAATAAGGTAAATTAAAGGTGGAATCTTTATCCGTTTACTGTAAGAAGTCGGATAAAAAGGTAGGGGTTTTATTAAATTTTGTAAATGAGTTTAAACCCTCTATAATCGTAACTTCCGACTTATAATCATAAAGATTACATGAACCTTTGTTGAGGTATCTATTATGGTCGCATCCTCTGAAAGAAATACCATTGAATCTGTCTTACAAGAACAACGAGTATTTCCTCCTGCTGCTGAGTTTTCTAACAACGCACATATCAAAAGTCTTCAACAGTATGAACAGTTATACGAAAAAGCCAAAAGCGATCCCGAAACCTTTTGGGCAGAACTAGCAGAACAAGAATTACACTGGTTTGAAAAATGGGATAAAGTTCTAGATTGGAACCCACCTACGGCTAAATGGTTTGTCAACGGCAAACTAAATATGTCCTATAATTGCCTCGATCGCCATCTTACCACTTGGCGACGCAACAAAGCAGCCATTATCTGGGAAGGAGAACCTGGTGACTCTCGCACCATAACCTATGGGGAACTGCATCGAGAAGTGTGTCAGTTTGCCAATGTGTTGAAAGATATGGGAGTGCAAAAAGGCGATCGGGTGGGTATTTATATGCCCATGATTCCCGAAGCAGCGATCGCTATGTTAGCCTGTACTCGTATTGGCGCGCCCCATAGCGTCGTTTTTGGGGGTTTTAGTGCCGAAGCATTACAAAATCGCTTAGAAGATGCGCAGGCCAAAGTTGTCGTCACTGCTGATGGGGGTTTCCGCAAAGATAAAGTCGTTCCCTTAAAATCAGCAGTAGATAAAGCCCTCGAAAATGGGGCTAAGAGCGTCGAAAAAGTGATTGTGGTACAAAGGACAAAACAAGACGTTATCATGGCTGAGGGACGGGATTATTGGTGGCACGATCTACAAAAAGATGCCTCTCCTAAATGCGATGCAGAAGTAATGGATAGTGAAGATCCTCTCTTCATTCTTTATACCAGTGGCAGTACAGGGAAACCTAAAGGAGTCGTCCACACCACCGGTGGATATAACCTTTACACCCATATCACTACAAAATGGATCTTTGACCTCAAAGATACAGATGTTTACTGGTGTACCGCAGATGTAGGTTGGATCACAGGACACAGTTATATTGTCTATGGACCACTTTCCAATGGAGCAACTTCCTTAATGTACGAAGGGGTTCCCCGTCCCTCTAACCCTGGATGTTTCTGGGATGTAGTCGAAAAATACGGAGTCAATATCTTTTATACCGCACCCACAGCTATCCGTGCTTTCATGAAAATGGGAGAAGAGTTACCAAACGCAAGGGATCTTTCATCTTTGCGTTTATTAGGAAGCGTCGGGGAACCAATTAACCCCGAAGCTTGGATGTGGTATCACCGGGTTATTGGTGCTGAAAAATGCCCTATTGTCGATACTTGGTGGCAAACGGAAACAGGCGGCGTGATGATTACACCTTTACCGGGCGCGACACCCACCAAACCAGGATCAGCGACTCGGCCTTTCCCTGGCATTATAGCCGATGTGGTGGATAAAGAGGGTAATGCGGTTCCCGATAATACTGGGGGATATTTAGTTATTAAACATCCTTGGCCCAGTATGTTACGCACCGTCTATAATAACCCTGAACGTTTCCAAAAGACCTATTGGGACCCCATTCCTGAAGTTGAGGGGAAACCAGTCTATTTCGCTGGAGACAGTGCGCGTCGGGACAGTGACGGCTATTTTTGGATTTTAGGCCGTACCGATGACGTGATGAATGTATCGGGACACCGTTTGGGTTCAATGGAGTTAGAATCAGCTTTAGTGTCTCATCCTGCGGTTGCTGAAGCTTCTGTGGTTGGGGTTCCCCATGAGGTGAAAGGGGAAGATATTTATGCCTTTGTTACCTTGAAGGATAATTATAGCCCTACTGATGAGTTAAACAAGGAGTTAAAACAGCACGTCGTAACTAAAATAAGTGTGATCGCTCGTCCAGGAACGATTCAGTTTGCTGAGGCACTTCCGAAGACAAGATCCGGTAAGATTGTACGACGTTTCTTACGTCAAATAGCAGCCGGTCAAGATATTGTTGGGGATAAGTCTACTGTCGTTGATCCGAGTGTTTTGGATAAGTTAAGAGAGAAAGGTTAATTGTTAGTTTAAGGTGGGCTTTATTGAGTCCACCTTTTGAGTTTTTTGATTAAAATTGATTTAGGTTAATCCATGCTCAAAAAGGAGTCAAATATGTGGGTAACGCAAACTTATCTTGGTAAAGTAGAGCCAGATGCTAAAGTATTTGTATATTATTTGTTTGAAGACTACAATCCGGTTCAAACAAATTTTACTAATGCGGTACAGAGTGAACTGGAAAAGTTGGGTGATGTCCATAAATCTAATGTCTCTCTTTTTATGCCAAATCCATCTTATGCAGCAAGGATAGAAAACGAATTAAGAGGTATTCAAGAATTATGGTGGTCTCTAAATGGTAAACTTCCAGGTATCTTAATTTCAACCAATTCTTTATCTGAATTCGATGTAACAAAAGGTAATTATTATTTTGCATCCTTTGAACAAGCTACTCCTCAATGTTTAGCAGAGATCATTCAAAAACTTCGCACACTGATAGATGAACAACTAAAATGGGAATTCAATAACCCATCACCAAAAGAAGTTATTTCTTGGTATAAAAAACTTTATGAAGCTATTGAAGCTAAACCTGGACTTGGAGGATTTAAGATTGATCTTAAAAAATTGATCTCAAGAAGTTAGTGTGATAGCTTTTTTGTAGGGTGCATTAATGAAATGTAATGCACCAATTTCTTGTTATTATTTTAACCTATTTTCTGGTGGCTTACGCTCTCGCTAATCCACTCTACGGTAACTGCGATCTATGGTAACTGCGATCGCTTTTTTGTAGGGTGCATTAATGAAATGTAATGCACCGAGTTTTTGTTATTATTCTAATCTATTGTCTGGTGGCTTACGCTGTCGCTAATCCACCTTACGGTAACTGCGATCGCCTTTTTGTAGGGTGCATTAATGAAATGTAATGCACCGAGTTTTTGTTATTATTTTAATCTATTTTCTGGTGGCTTACGCTCTCGCTAATCCACCCTACGGTAATATAAATTATTATTCTTTACCGATGTTTTCGGGGATTTCTATTGTATCATTCTTTCCCCAATCAGCAGGATAAACTCCTTGCTTTATCAAACGATGAATGGTTGAATATTGCCAATCTTGAGGAGAATTACATAAACCATGTTTAACAGGATTATAATGTATATAATCATAATGAGCAGCTAAATCTTGTTCATTTCTAATACAATGTTCCCAAAAGCGACGTTGCCAAAGATTACTTTCTCCTCGTCTTTCGCCTGAGCGAGATAGTTTTACATCAACTCCTATATCATTTTTAGAATGCTTACTAACATAAGTTTTTATCAATTTTAATCTAACTGAAATATTGTCATCATTTTCAGGTAAAGTGAAAAGGCAATGAAAATGATCAGGTAATAAAATAAAAGCATCAATAGAAAAGAAAGATTTTTCTCTTACTTTTTCTATTGCTTCTCTCAGTGACTTTCTTCCCATTTCACTACATAGCCATTTTTGTCTTTTGTAAGTAACTTGAGTAATAAAATATGTACCTTGAGATACATATAATCTTCTATAATTAGGCATATTTAATCAAATGTTTTTCAGTAGTATTTCGGATATTGTAGGGTGCATTAATGAAATGTAATGCACCAAATTTTGCTATCATTTTAACCTATTTTCTGGTGGATTACGCTGTCGCTAATCCACCCTACGGTAATATGAACATAATATTATTATGCCCCTACAATAGATAAAATGGTCAAAAAAAATAAATTAATTGAACGTTTAAAAAATAGCCCCAATAATGTAAAATTTACAGACATTCGCAAATTCTTAGAATTAGAAGGGTTTATTCTTGATAGAATTAGTGGTAGTCATCATATTTTTCAGAAAGCTGACACCATTTTTGTTATCCCAGTACATCGTAATCGAGTCAAGTCCGTGTATGTTACAAGAGTTATCCAATTAATTGAAGGAGAGTAAACATGAATTATCCTATGGTTATTTATCCCTGTGAAGAAGGAGGATTTGTTGCTGAAATTCCTGCTTTAAAAGGATGTCTTGCACAAGGAGAAACTCTAGAAGATACGTTACAAGAATTAATGATTGTTCGAGAGTTATGGTTAGAAACGGCTCAAAAATCGGGAAAAAAACTACCTGATCTTGAAGAGGCGATCGCTAAAGTTAAAACCCTCAACTAATTAATGTTATTCATTAGTATCTTAATAGTGTGATCGCTATCTAACGAAATATAGATATCTATCAGTTAAGAATGATTAGCATTTTGTCGTATCATTATAAATTTGCTATCATAGCTATTAAAACTCAAAAAAACTTTTTATGTTCTTCCATCCTTCCTATCTCTTATTATTACCTGGAATGGCTCTAATGATGTGGGCCCAGTTTCACATTCAGAGTACCTACGAAAAATACGCCCAAGTTAACTCCAGCTTAGGTATGACAGGGGCGCAAGTCGCTATGACCATACTACAGCGCATGGGGGTTGAGAAGGTTCAAGTAGAACCGGTTGCAGGGAGACTGACAGATCATTACGACCCCAGTGCTAAAGCAGTGCGTCTCTCTGAATCTGTCTATAATTCCACTTCCTTAGCTGCTGCTGCTGTTGCTGCCCATGAATGTGGTCATGTGTTACAAGATGTTCAAGGATATAAACCCATGAACTGGCGGGCCGCCATTGTTCCTGTTGCTAATATTGGCTCTAATATCGGTCCTTTTTTAGTGATCATTGGTTTATTTTTAGGGTCTTTGGGCGGCATTTTTATTAACATTGGTATTGCCTTATTTATTGGTGTCATTCTTTTTCATCTTGTTACCCTTCCTGTTGAATTTGATGCTTCTAGAAGAGCCTTAAAATTAATTGATCAATTTGGTATTTTGCAAGGTGAAGAAAATCAGGGGGCGCGTAAAGTTTTAAATGCAGCCGCATTAACTTATGTAGCTACTGCCTTATATTCAGTGCTTCAGTTAATTCAATTATTACTCATGTCAAGGCGGTAATGTAGTGCGATCGCCGATGTTTTCGGGTGCATTGTACTCTGTTATGGAAACGATAATAAAACAGGGGCATAATAATATTATGCCCCTACAATATATCAAATGATCAATCAGAATTTAGAATTTAGAATTTAGAATGACATTTACAGATATTCGTAAATTACTAGAATTAGTTAGTTAAATAATTGACATAATTCTATTGTTTTAATCTGTAAGGTTTCTAACGGGTTATGTCCTCGTTTTAAACAGGTTTCTAAGTCCAATAAAATTGGAAGGGTTCCTAAGAGTTGTTGACTGGAAATACCTTGTAAATCTTTGCGTAAAAAGTAAAGCCTGTTAGGGTTAGGAATATCAGCAGCTTTGGCAATTATTTTATTATCTTTTTCACCAGCTTCTATTTTTAATTGAATAATTGTCCAAGTGCGAAATTGACCCACTAAAGTAGCAACAATTCTTAAAGCGGGTTCATTTCGAGATAATAATTCATCAATTAATTGTAAGGATTCTCCTTGATTTCCTTGGCGAATTGCTTGGGCTAATTGTAAACTATTTTGAGCATTTGCATTGACTAATGTGGCAATAATTGTCTCATCTAACGGCTTATTTTGTTGTTGTGCATACAGTTTTAACTTTTGCAGTTCATTCCATAACTGTCGACTATTATTCCCAACTGATTCTGCTAATAATTCCACTGCATTAGGGGTTAATTTAACTCCGATTTCTTCGGTAACTTGTTTAACTTTATTGACTAATTCACCAGTTTTCCAAGGAGGAATAGGAGAATATTCTCGAACTTCTCCATGTTTCTCGATTAATTTACTTGATTTTAAGCGTTTATCAGGTTTTTTAGAAGAGGTTAATAATAAATGAGACGTTTCAGGAATGGCTGGTAAAATACGCTGTAATTGACTTAAAATTTCTTCTGAACATTGTTGACAAATAGACGTATCTGTGACCCAAACTAATCGTCCTCCCATACCAAAAACAGGAGTCATAGCTTCGTTTAACCCCTCAATAATACTATTGGGATCTTCCCCTGGAATTTGATGATAATTAAATTGTATCCAGTTGGGATCAAGGATAGAATCTTTTAACTGTTTGACTCTTTGGGCGATCGCAAAATCATCTTCTCCCCAAAAAAAATAAATTCCCATAGTCACCGTCAATAAATCTTTATAAAAAAAATGAACAAAATAAGGCAAAATAAAAAATAACTATTAGGATAACATGAGAGGTAATTACCTTGGACGAAAACTATCAAATGTATGTTAATCGTATCGCTTCCCTCACTTTACCCACTACCTATGAAAGTCAGTTTAAGAATATCCAAAAATCTCCAAAATTTCAACGAGGACAACCAGTATCTTTTCCAGGTTACACTATTTTAACTCCTCCTTATCAAGATGACTCTCTCAATGAATCATTTTATAATGAATTAACTTTAATTCAACAAGAATTAATCAGTAAAATTGAAGACAATTTATTGATTCCTGTTCCACCAGAGAGTTTTCATTTAACCCTTGCTGACTTAATTTGGGAAGATAGTTATCGAGATGCTATAAAGGCTGATCAAAACTTTGATAATAAACTGAAAAAAGCCATTGGGGAAAGTTTCATAATATACGAAGGATTAGAAATAGAAAAAGGTAAAAGTCAGTGGCAAATTTTAGGATTATTAGTGTTTCCTAGGGCTTTAGTTGTCGGGTTAGTCCCTTGTAATGAATTATCCTATAATAAGATTTTTCAACTGAGAAGAAGTATCTATCAAAATCAAGATGTTATCGGGTTAGGGATCGAACAGCAATATCATTTTACCGCACATATTACCTTAGGTTATTTTGAGGAAATCCCGAATAAATTAGATAAAGGTGCTTTGGAATCTGCTCTTTTATATTTTAACGATCAGTGGATAGAAAAAGAACCACAAATTTTAAGTATTGAACAAGTAGAACTGAGAAAATTTGAGAATATGACTCAGTTTATAGCTGATGAAAGTAACCCCAAATTAATCATTTAAAATTCAGTTGAAACCATGACTTATCAACAGGCATTACAAGATATTAAACTGGGATATTATGAAGCAGCAATCGCCAAACTCGATCCCCTGTTACAGACTGATCCGAGTCAGTCTAAACTCTGGTACGCAAAGGCCTTGGCCTTACTCAACTTACAATGGTTCCCAGAAGGGAAGAAAAGCGCAGAATTGGCAGTGCGTTTAAACCCCTCTTTTGCAGCAGGTTATCAACTCTTAGGCAATGCTTGTCGTCAACTAGAAGAAAAAAAAGAAGCGATCGCCGCCTATAAACAAGCTGCCCATTGGTATGTCGAACAAGGCAATACAACGGAAGCAAACAATTGTATACAGAAGATTAAAGACTTAGGACCGCTATTTATCCCTAATGAGGCTCAATCTTCACAAGTATCTCAGGAATTTCTCGATAAAATCAGTTTTAAAAGCGATAATGGCTATCACGAAGAGGCATTACAAGACCTGAACTTTTTACTGGAACTTGATCCCCAAAATAAACAAGCCCTAGCCAAAAGAGGCTTAATACAGGCAAAACGCCACTATTATCGGGCTGCTTTAGGAGATATTGCCCTGGCTATGCAACTAGAACCCGATGACCTTACTTTACGTCTAGAAAGGGCCAAAATACGTCTCTGGTCTAAAGATGCTGAGGGGGCGATCGCTGACTTGTCTTTTCTACTGGAAAGGGAATGGGGCGATCGCTCAGAAATTTATTGTCTACGCAGTCAAGCTTATCAACAGTTGAATGACTTGGATCAGGCGTTTGAAGACTTGAATAATGCCCTGTATCTCAACCCATCGAACCCTCTATGCTATAAAGTGAGGGGAGATATCTATTGCGCAAGAGAAGCGTTAGAAGAAGCCTTGAGTAACTATCGTCGGGCTGCGAGTTTATCCATTGAACAAGAAGACTGGTTAACCCATCAAAGACTACAGCAACAGATTAAAACGGTAGAGCGTCAGATTCAACGTCAAAAAGAAGAAGCGGCCCGTATTATTCGTGTGCCGATCAAACATAGATGGGGAGGAAGCCCTATCATTGAAGTAATTTTTAATGATTCGGTTCCCTGTGATATGGTGTTGGATACGGGGGCGAGTATCATTTGTATCACAGAACAAATTGCCCGTTTATTAAACATTGTTCCTATGGGTAATAAACAGTTTCGTGTTGCCGATGGTCGTATTATGAATGCACCAGTAGGTTATGTTCGTTCTCTTGCCATTCAACAAGCAAAGGCCGACAATTTAGAGGTGGCTATTTTACCCTCTGGGGCTGAGGGATTATTAGGACAAAATTACTTATGGCGTTATGATGTGCGTATTTTGCAGACAGAAGTAGAGCTATATATGCGTTAATGACTAAAAATACTTCTTATCGCTCTAACTATCGTATTTTAGGACAAATTGGCCAGGGACAATTTGGCCAGGTTTATTTTGCTATTGAGCGCAAAACAGGGAATTTTGTTGCCCTTAAAAGTTTAGGTAAAGGGTTTCCCACCAATCGTTTTTTACGGGAATTTTCTTGTTTAGTGAGTTTACGCCACCCCAATATTGTTGCTTGTAAAGCCATTGAATATCATGGCAAAGGGCGTTATTTAGTGATGGATTATTGCGAAGGGGAAACTCTCCGTAATTTAATGAATTTTTCGGCTCAATTAAGTTTAGTAACGTGTCTGGATTTAATGATTGATATTTTAGCAGGATTAGAGGAGGCACATCAACATAATATTATTCATTGTGATATTAAACCCGAAAATATTTTATTAACGTTAACTGCGGAAAAATGGATAGCAAAAGTAACGGATTTTGGCATTGCAAAAATGGGACAAGATCAGGCTAATAATGATCTAGGAAGAGGTTATACAGGATCGCCAGCTTATATGGCACCTGAGAGATTTTATGGTAAATATTCCCCGGCTTGTGATATTTATTCTGTGGGGATTATTCTCTATGAATTAATGTTAGGAGAAAGACCTTTTTCTGGACTGCCTGGAAATTTAATGTTAGCCCATCTGAATCAAAGGGTTAATATTCCTAACACGGTTCCAGATGCTTTAAAAGAGATTATGTTAAAAGCGTTAGAGAAACTTCCCCAACGACGTTTTTCTTCTGCAAAAGCAATGCTAAATAGGATTGTTGATTATCGAAAAAATCTTAATTTTACTAAAGGCAAAAATCAGTTATTTAAAGCTATTAATATCGAAAGCTTACATCATAGCATTACAGAATTAGCTGCTCTAAGTGTTACGCAAAAAATAAACCATATTAGTAACAATAATGAAACGATTTATATAGCCCTTGAAAACAAACTAATGAAATTCAAAAAAACGTCTATAAACTTAACTAAATCAGATACTATTAACGTTGAAAGTTCTATAAAATCTATTGTCAGTTATTCTCAAGGATGTTTGATTTTAACGCAAACAAAAGAAAAATCAAGTAATCAATATAACTTTTATAATTGTCAGGAAAATTATCAACCAGAAGAAGGATTAATTAATCAGCATTTTCCCAAGTTTAATGGACAAGACTTAAAATTTGCTATTAACCAACAAGGATCTTGGTTAGCTATTATTTATAAAACCAAAGTTAATGAAATAACGGCTGAATTGCAAATCATAAATCTTGCCAATTCATCAACCATTAACTATACAAAACCTTGTCCTTTTCCCTCTCAATTAATTTCCCTAGATCAACGTTATGGTTTAGCTATTTTTCCCCGTATTAACCAGGGAAATAAAAGGACTTATATCTATTTATTTAACCGTCGAGGACGCTTTATTAAAGGGTTTCCTCTTCCTTTACTTATTTCTCAATTAATACCACATAAAGTCAACTCTTTTGAACTATTTGGGATTGAAACTGTTAAACCTAATTATGGCATTTTAATAAAACTTAATCCCTTAAAAATAAAAAGAATTCCCTTAGATATAATTCCCGATTTTATTATTAGTGAAGTTTGGGGGTATGGGTTAGCAGATAAAACAGGACAAATATTGTTATTAGATACAGAAGGAGACTATCTAGGAAAAATAAATTTAGGAGTCACTATTACAGCTATAACAGGTTTAAATAAAGATCAATTATTAGTAGCAACCTGGGACAATGAACAAGGAAAACTATTAATTTTAAACACAGTAACACAACCTTCTCGGTTGTAAAAAGCAAGATGGTTGTGTTACCAAGAATTTTTTAGAATGTAGAACAATTCTAAATTCTAAATTCTAAATTCTCCATTCCCTAATTATGCATTAAGTAATTTTTCAACTAATTGATTGGTTAATTTAGGATCGGCCCTTCCTCCAGTTTGTTTCATCACTTGTCCCACAAAGAAACCTTTTAATTTCTTCTTCCCACCGCGATATTTTTCCACTTCTGAAGGGTTAGCTTCCATCAAAGCAGTAATCACTTTTTCAATTTCTGCCGGATCAGAAATTTGGGTCATTCCCTTGCTTTCTACAATTTCTTTAGGTGATCCACCTTTTTCTAACAATTCGGGAAGAATTTCTTTAGCAATTTTACCGCTAATGGTTCCTTTTTCAATCAGTTGCACTAACTCTCCTAAACTCTCAGGTTTGAGAGCAATTTCAGTGATGCTTAACTTATTATTGTTAAGATAAGCAGCAATATCCTGTGTTACCCAGTTAGCCACTAATTTAGCATCGGCCCCCGTATTCACCGCAGACTCATAATATTGCGCTACCTCTCGATCATCACTCAACACCCTTGCATCGTAAGCAGATAATCCTAATACCTCCTCATAACGCTGACGTTTTTCTGCTGGAAGTTCGGGTAATGCTTCTTTTAAACTATTTAACCGTTCTTCAGATATCTCTAAAGGAGGAATATCTGGTTCAGGAAAATAGCGATAGTCGCTAGATCCCTCTTTTTTACGCATACTGATGGTTTCTTGGTTACTTTCATCCCATAAACGGGTTTCTTGATAGATGGGTTCCCCGTTTTCTACCGCTTCTATTTGTCTTTCTATCTCATATTCGATCGCCTTTTGAATCGCACTGAAAGAGTTCATATTTTTGATTTCCACTTTCGTCCCGAACTCTTTTTGTCCCACAGGACGCACAGAAATGTTAACATCACAGCGCAGGGACCCTTCTTGCATATTACCATCACTGATGCCTAAATAACGCACCATACGGCGTAATTCTTGGGCGTATTCGGCTGCTTCTTGACCGGTTCTGATATCCGGTTCTGATACAATCTCAAGAAGAGGAACCCCTGTACGATTGAAGTCCACAAGGGAATGGGTGGAACCTGCGAGGCGATCGCTTCCTGCGTGTACCAGTTTTCCTGCGTCTTCTTCCATGTGTAAACGAGTGATACCAATAGTTTTGCGGGTCACCTCTTTGGTTTTTTTATCCACTAACTCAATTTCGAGATGACCTTCTTCTACAATGGGGAGGTCATATTGAGAGATTTGATAATTTTTGGGAAGATCAGGATAAAAATATTGTTTTCGGTCAAATTTACTATAGGGAGCAATTTTAGCATTCAAAGCTAACCCTAGTTTAATGGCAGAGGCTAAAACTTCTTCATTGAGAACGGGTAAGACCCCAGGATATCCCAAGCAAACAGGACAAACATTGGTATTAGGGGGACTATCAAACTGAGTGGAACAATTACAAAAAATCTTAGTGGTGGTGTTGAGTTGACAGTGAGTTTCTAGTCCAATAATGGCTTCGTATTTGGTTTTGACGGGTGTTGCGGTAGTCATGAACTAATTTATATAGGTTATAACAGACAGCCTAATCTTCTCTATTGTAATAGAATTGGGTAGAAAGTTTGTTTGATATTAAGATCAAGAGATTTGGGTTTAGTTATTAATTTAGCACTAAAACGAAAAAAAGAACATGAAAGATACAGTCAATAATCCTCATAATGGGTCTAGTTTTGATGATTTTCTTAAAGAAGAATCTCTCTATGAAGAGTGTAGTCTCATAGCGATAAAACGGGTTTTAGCAAGACAAGTCATGGAAAAAAGGAAACAATTTTCTCTCACCAAAATAGAGATAGCTGAACAAATGCAAACCAGTCAAGAGAAATTAGAGATTATAACCCTTCCATAAATCATTTTTTAGCTTGTGGTCTAGATGGACATTTAACACATTCTACTAATAAATCAATATCAAGTTCAATGAACCTAGAAGGTATAGTCATATTATAACTTGATATATTGTAGGGTTTTAGCACTGTTAAATCCTAGATAAATACTGGAATAAACAATGGCAAATAAAGAAAAGTTGCAACAACAATCATATCAAAATTCTTTGGACAATATCTCATGTTTAACTTTTGTAGAAAAAAACAACAAAAATGAAACATTATATACAACCCATCCCTAGACTTAAGGTATGATAAGTGAAATCACGGAATCCTCTAACTGTGAAATCTAAAAAAATACTGGCCTTAACCGAGATCCCAACAATTGTGATCTAGCTTTTTAGGGTATCATATCAAATCTTTAACCCTTCTATAATGAATAAAAATAACATTCTGCGTTGGTTTCCTCCCTGTTTGAGTCTAGGGGTATTTGCTTTATCCCTGTGGACCATACATCAAAATATACGTCATTATCAAGCTGAAACTTTTTGGGAGAGTTTATCTCATATTCCCCAGTCCCACATTGTTTTAGCGATCGCTATTATGATGGTCAACTATTTCATTATGACCGGATATGAATGTCTAGGGTTAGCTTATGTTCGTAAGTCCCTTCCTTATCGTAAAAAAGTGTTAGTGGGTATTATTTGTTCTGGTATTAGTAATAGTGTCGGTTTTGCGGTTTTAAGCAGTTGTATGATTCGCTATCGTTTCTATTCTGCTTGGGGATTTTCTGTGGTGGCAATTGCTCAAATTTCCGCTTTTTGTAATCTTTCATTTTGTTTAGGATTATTTGTTGTTGGTAGCGTTATTTTTCTGAAGGAACCATTAGCAATTCCTCAGTTATTAGACTTGCCTTTTCTATCTGTTCGTCCTTTAGGGACGATTTTTTTGGTTATGGTTTTATCCTATTTATTCCTAACTGTTATTCGTCAAAAACCTTTAGTCATTGGTAAGTGCGTTATTCCTCATCTTTCTCCCAAACTAGCTATCAGTCAGTTAATGGTGTCTGCCTTGGATTGGTCCTTAGCAGCAGCCGTTTTTTATACTCTATTACATCATTCTGTCTCTTTATCTTATTCTGCCTTTTTTGGTATTTATATGTTAGCACAAGTTGCCGGTTTAGCTAGTAATGTTCCAGGGGGAATCGGAGTATTTGAAACGGTAATGATCCTATTATTGGCTCCTTTTATCGCTTCAGAAGAATTATTAGGAACCTTATTAATTTATCGTGGTATTTATTACTTTATTCCTTTAACGGTTTCCCTATTACTCTTAGGTAAATATGAATTAAAACACTTTTTAAAAAATAAACAACCTTGGGTATCAAATCAGTTAAATACTGGTGATGTGGAAAGAGAAATGAATAAGGTAGAATCAACTTCTTAACATAGCTATTATCTCCCATGACGCTCTGTTAAGAAACTGTAGTTTCTTTAGGTCAAAATTTACTAATTTTCATCCGAATAGTTTTTACAGATATTAGCTTGTTGTTCTTTCTGACTTTCTTTCCATAAAACATCAACAAGAACTGTAGCGGCTAAAATAAGTGTTAAAAAAATAATTTTCATCTCTTATCCAATGGGGTGAATTTACGGTCTGATTTTTGACAACCGTTACACAGACAGTCTAACCGTTAAGAGTCATGTTATCTTCCCCCAATCGGGGGAATCAATCAGATAATTAGGGATTCATCAATTCGAGTGATGTCAACGCAACTGTCTCTAAGTACAACAGAGTTATAGCGATTTTACAGTTTCTTATCAAGGTCTTGTGAATTTTAGCTTAATGATTAATGTTTTTGGAGGAAGTCGAGGGACTGAGGTAAGATTTGCAGTAAAATTAGTCTGAACAAACCATACACCTGTTTTTTTAAAAAATCCTAATTGTTCAATTTGTATTGATTTAGATTTCTTTAGTAATAAATTTGAGGTAAAAGATGATGACCACTCAGCAGCAATATTATCTTGGATGGGTTCTTCCTTTTTTCGTCCTGTTTCTCTTTATTCTGGTGGAAGAAGAGTTCTTTTATTTTTTATTTTAATTAACTCAATTATAAATTGCAGTGAAAGTAAAGAACTGAGGATAAACTAATGAAAATAAGAATGATTTTGCCAGGTTTATGCAGTCAAAGAAGTCAAACTTTTTATTGGGTTAGTTTGAGCTTAATTCTTCTACTGTTTCTTTAAGGATATTATCTGCGATGTAATCGCAGATAATGTTCTTTTCTTACGTCTTATAAAACCACTAGGATTCAGTTGGAAGGTTTAAAACACTATGGTGACATGATTACCATATCAGGCAAAATTTAATCTTAAAAAAATATTAAATTTAACTTAATTGAGAACCAGATAGACTCGAAAAAGACAAGACAAATATGAGATCACAATTCTTGAACAATGGGTTTATAATTGAAGTAAGAATTAGTGTGACTTATGACGATATCTGATTCTCCACACACCACTGAAAATCTATCTTTACCCAAACAAGGGTTTCGACAACTGCTTAAAATGGTTGCCGATCTTCGCTTGGCCATTGTTCTCCTATTAGCTATTGCTGTATTTAGTATTAGTGGAACAGTCATTGAACAGGGAGAAACCATCGGTTTTTATCAAGCAAACTATCCAGAAGACCCGGCATTATTTGGGTTTTTAACTTGGAAAATAATTTTAATTTTAGGACTCAATCATGTTTACACAACTTGGTGGTTTTTATCCCTATTAGTTCTCTTTGGTACCAGTTTAACTGCTTGTACTTTTACCCGTCAGTTTCCCGCTTTAAAAGCAGCCAGACAATGGAAATTTTACCAGCAACCCCGACAGTTTCAAAAGTTAGCTTTAAGCACAGAATTAGATGGTATAGATGTCCCTTCCCTTAAAAGTATTTTAGAACAAAAAGGTTACAAAATCTTTCAAGAAAATCAGTCAGTTTATGCACGAAAAGGAATCATAGGAAAAATTGGGCCGATTGTAGTTCATGCTGCTATGTTAATCATATTAGGGGGTGCTATTTGGGGATCATTAACAGGTTTTTTAGCCCAAGCAATGGTACCTAGTGGGTCAGAATTTAAGGTTGATAATATTATTGAAGCAGGTCCATTGTCCCAACCACAAATCCCTCAAGATTGGGGGATTCGGGTTAATCGATTTTGGATTGACTATACCCAAGATGGAACCATTGATCAGTTTTATTCTGATCTGTCTGTAATTAATAATGAGGGAGAAGAATTAAAACATAAAACCATTTATGTTAATGAACCTTTACGGTACAATGGAGTTACATTCTACCAAACAAGTTGGGGGATTGCTGGCATTAAAGCACAGGTTAATAATAGTCCCATTTTTCAGCTACCCATGGCCCCTTTAAATACCAATGGAAACGGGAGAATTTGGGGAACTTGGATACCGACAAAAACGGATTTAAGTGAGGGGGTTTCTTTGTTAGCGAAAGACCTACAAGGAACCATGATGGTTTATGATCAAAAAGGGGATCTTTATAGTGCGGTTCGTCCTGGAATGATCTTGGATATTAATGGGGTAAAACTAAAAATTTATCAATTAATTGGTAGTACAGGATTACAAATTAAAGCCGATCCCGGTATTCCTTTTGTATATACTGGTTTTGGTTTATTGATGATTGGGGTTATCATGAGTTATATTTCTCATTCTCAAATTTGGGTCTTACAAACCGATGAAGGGTGTTATATTGGCGGAAGAACTAATCGTTCTCAAGTCACTTTTGAAAGGGAATTATTGGGAATTATAGAAGCTTTAAATTAGTGTATTAAAGTAGGGTGGGTTAGACGGCCATCCGTAACCCACCATTTTAGTTAAAACCATCAACTTCTTAATGTTTTATTTAGGAAGATTCCCTAATAGAACCAAATTAAATAACCTAAAATAACAACAAATAATCCTAATGCTAAGACAATAAACCCATTTTCTTTAGTATCCATTTTACTAATATCTTCTAATTCTAAAGGAGGTTTTTCAGGGGGTTTATTGCTGGGTTTTGCTTGTAAATAACGAGAAGTTCCCGTATCTTGAGGGTTATTGGTGGGAATTTTTGTCATCCAAGTTTCAGGACGTTTTAATTGGGGAGCCTTGAGAATGTATAATATTCTTTGACTTTGTTGACGAATTTCTAAATTAGGATGACGGGTTAACTCTTCACAAACAGCGATCGCATCGTCTATTTTTCCAATTCCTTGATACGCAGTCACTAAGGATAGTTGAACGTCTCCTCCTAACCGTGATGAAGGGTTAATTAATGCTTTAGCTTCTTCTAGATTTTGGACACTACTGCGATATTGTCCGCGATCTAATAATTCTTGTCCTTTTTGATATTTAAGATGAAATTGTTCTAAATTAGAATTCATATTTTGATGATTTCTTATTGCTTAACAGAGCTTTGATTCATTATAACGGGTTTAGATAGGGAGTCAGAAACCGTTTTTAAAAGTTTTTTATGACGAACCATTTGTTCATGAATTAAAACAGGAAGTTTAATCTCTTCACCCACACCCATTTGAGAACTAGATGCAGGAAGAATCATCAAATCATAAGGAGTCCAAATAACAGTCACATTAATCTTATTTAAAGTGGTTTGGATATCTTGATTTAACTCTTGTAAAAATTCACTATTGGGACGCATTTGTTTAATCCCTGGGTTGGGAAGAACATAAGCAGTCATTGTCCCATTGTTAGGTGCAGAAATAGTAATATAACGTTGAACTCTTTCCACTCCTCTTAGACGTTGTAAATAGTAGCGTGTTACCAGTCCCCCCATACTAAAACCAATTAAATCAATAGGTTGTTGGGGAGGAAAATTGTTATCAATATAATCATAAACTTGTTGAGCTAATTTTTCAAGATGACCATTTCCATTATTTGGTTTTAGGGAAAAACGATGAACCGACCAACCTAAATTAGTCAGATAACTATTCATCTTATTAAACTTAGCAGATGTATTATAAATTCCGTGAACTAATATAACTGGATTTTTATTGTTTTTATTCATAGTTAATCTTTATGAGTTAGTCAATCAAAAGGAACAGATAAACAGAATCTCCTTTTTAAATAAAGGGTAATTATCGCCTTATAGATCCAGAAAATCATCAACACTAATTTGGCACTGTTTTAGAATACTTCGCAATGTTCCTTCCCTGATTTCTCGATGATGGGGAATGGTTATTTTTAATCGGGTGTGAGGATTAAACCAAATTTCATGATCGCCTTTTCCTGTTCGATAAAATTCAAATCCAACTTTTCTGAGTTTGCCAGTAACTTTGCGATAGGAAAAGCCTAAAAGTTTGCCCATTGCTACGATACGATAAGAGGAATCTGAAACTGATTCGCAGTGGTCAGTCTTACGGAGGAAGATGGCCGATCATCTGTTTCTAGTTCTAATAAGATGGGAATTAAGTCTTTGGCAATATCAATAGCAGCATCGATGGTATCAGCTTCAGCGACAAGTCCTTGAATATCAGGACTGGTGGCGACATAGTAATCTTGTCCGTTTTCCTGAAAGCGTTCAATGATTAGGTTAATTTGGTTTGGCATAGTGGATCTTAGAGCTTTTCTTCTAATGTATCTTGGAGTAGCTGGGCATAAATGTCATCTTCGATGTTATTGGGGTACATTCATCAAGTAAGATTCGCATAAGCTGTTAACATTTCCTTGGCTAATTCAAGAGATGCGATCGCTTGCTCTTTGCTAACACTAGGAAAATGATCTAAAAATACATCTAATGAATCTCCTGCCTCAAGATAATCAAGTAAAGTTTTGATGGGTACACGAGTCCCTCTAAAGACGGGAGTTCCTCCGAGAATATCAGGATCGCTGTGAATAATAGAGGATGTCAATACCATAATGAATGTCACTCAATCGTTATTCAGTTTCTAATCTTCTTCTAATGTATCCCGAATTTCTGCTTAATTTATTCTTCATCGGGTAATTGAAATAATTCATCTCCAATTAAATCGGGTAAGTCTTCGGTATGAACATGAAGATGGGAAATAGAACTACTTAATTGGGCCAGTATATCGCCTTTTTGATCAACGCTAAGATTAGCAAGTTTTAGTTGATTAAGTAGGGTCAAAATGGTACTACATTCTTCCCCTAATTCAGTTAGTAAAACAGTTAAGGTATTATTAACTTGGGTTGAGTTATTTTCTTGAGTAAGCATTAGTGACCTCGTTTTAAACGTTTTTCTGCTCTGGCTAAACTTTTTTTAAGTCCGTTAATTTCTTTTTCCCAATAGGCAATTAATTTCAAGTCTGGGGTTTCTTTTGATTGTTCATCGGCAATTTTTTGATAGTGTTTTTCAATTTGATAGCGTAAACTAGCAACGGATTTACGAAATTGTTTTTTGGGCAAGGGCGTTTTTGGATGAGTTTAATTAGTATAAATCTTAACATTTTTGTCTACCTAAGTTATCCTGAATTTCTGCAAGCAATTCTTCACAGTCTTTAACCAGGGGAATACCGAGTTCTTTGCTTAATTCTAGGGCTTCTTGGCAGTGGGTGAGAGCAAGTTCGGGGCGATTCGTTTTATGAGCGATTTCAGCAAGGACTTTTAAACTTTCGGCGATTAAAGGTTTAAAGTTAATCTCTTGGGAAATCACTAAAGAGTCTTGAATTTTACTTTCTGCTTCGCTGTAGTTTTCCAGTTTGATTAACGATTCCCCTATATCATGTAGAGAACTTGCCACTCCTTGCCGATCGCCCATTGCTTCACTGATGTCGTGATGTTCCTGGTGGTGGGCCATCGCTTTTTCATACTGCCCCAAGGAATCATAACAAACTCCTAAATTCCCTAGAGAAATTCCCACCCCTTGCCGATCGCCCATTTCTTCACTGATGTCGTGATATTGCTGGTGGTGGGCGATCGCTTTTTCATACTGCCCCAAGGAATAATAACAATTGCCTAAATTCCCTAGAGAAATTCCCACCCCTTGCCGATAGCCCATTTCTTTACTGATGTCGAGAGATTGCTGGTGGTGGGCGATCGCTTTTTCATACTGCCCCAAGGAATAATAACAATTGCCTAAATTCCCTAGAGAATTTGCCACCCCTTGCCGATGGCCCATTTCTTCACTGATGTCGTGATCTTGCTGGTAGTGGGCGATCGCTTTTTCATACTGCCCCAAGGAATAATAACAATTGCCTAAATTCCCTAGAGAAATTCCCACCCCTTGCCGATCGCCCATTTCTTTACTGATGTCGTGATATTGCTGGTGGTGGGCGATCGCCTTTTCATACTGCCCCAAGGAATCATAACAATTGCCGAGATTACAGTGGGAAGCACGATAACAGTGTTGTTCTTTTTTGCTTCCTGTGATTACCTGCTCATATAACTGTGATCTTTGTTGATTAAATCCCTGCAAATCCAAAAACCGATCAACTGATTTATTTTTCCCTTCCCCTCCTCTCTCCTCATTCAAAATATCATAAGCTAACTGCCAGTTTCCTAATTCTCCTGCATGGTAAAACCCCTCTAAATATGGGGTCAAATCCTCCAAAGATTCCCACGGGGGGGCGGGTAAATGGGCTAAAAAATAATCTAACGCTTTTTGATGTGCCGATCTCAATACTTCAGCATCGGCTTCCTGTTGCACTACCATTGAAATTAAGGGCAAAAACTGAAACCGTCGTGGTTTTCGTTGTTGGGGTTCGGGGGGAAATTCCTGCAACAAAGACAAACGGGCTAAATAGCGTAAATCTTCCTCTGTGATACCCATTTTAGATACATTGCGTGCAATATATTTAGGGAGTTTAATAAGTTTAAGGAGTTTTGTCAGGGGACTTGCTGTCACATCTGTTGTTAACCCCTGGGCTAACTCTAGATCAAAATTCTTTCGCAACACAGACAACCGCTTTAAACTATCTTCTAATGGATCTGATAATCGTTTTAAACTTGCTTCTACGACTTCTCTGACACAGGTTTCTGTATCACGGTGATAACCTTCCACGTCAAACACATCTAAGCCTAAGTTTTCTGCTTCTGTGACGCGAATCCCTTCCCCAAACTCATCGATCATCAAACTAGACACCAGTTGCATTAAGAGGGGATGTCTTGCCATTTTATGAACAAATTGGGCTAATTCTTTCTCTGTTCCCGTTAACCCATAATCTTCTGTCACCAAACGAATGGCATCCGCTTCTGCTAACCCTTTTAGAGGCAACCGATAACAACGCTTTAGCAAATTATTAGCAAACTTTGGCTGTTCCCGACTGGTAAGCAATAGCTTACTCTTGTGTCCTTTTGCTAACCATCGGTTCAAAAATTGCTGATAAACGGAGTCTCCTTCGACTGTTAACACTGTTTCCAAATTATTCAACACCAATAAACAAGGTTTAACAATTAACCCCTGTATCATCTGCTGAATTAATGTTTCTTCATTCCATTTTTCATCAAAAGGTTGCTGCAACTTCTCTAATAACCAAAGTCCCAATTGTGCCAAGGGGTAAGGCTGATTAAAATTGACCCATAATACTCTTAAATTGAGGGTTAACTGTTCTATTAACTTCACGGTTAGGGCCGTTTTTCCATACCCTCCTGCTGCTATAATCTCGATCAAGTAAATATTATCGTTATCTAATGCTGTTTGTAGCTGATTAATTTCGTCTTGTCTTCCCTGCCATTTCTCTACAGGAGGCAGTGTGCTATCAATGACTGCAGTTGTCGTAAGTTTGGTAACGGCAGATGAATCACGATAATAATTATTAACTATTTTATCATGAGCAATATTGTCACCTCGTCCTGGATTATGTTGATTAGTAGTTTGATTCATCTTAGGTCATTCCTGTTTTCCCAAATGGTCATCATTCCATCATTATATAAGTTTGAGACAGGGGAGTGTGAGCATCTTGCTCACTA
>JBFRWG010000128.1:0-12552 GCA_051439445.1 Crocosphaera sp. | reverse complement strand
TCCACCCATAAAGGTTCTATTTCTAAGCAACGACTACATAGAATTTGAGCAACCACTAAACTAACTTCGTTAGGTTCAATCTTACTTGTCATAACTAAACAACTTTTTTCTTGTTTTTCGGCTAGTTCTTTTAACAAAAGATGATAATTTGAATCTTGAAAATTCAAGGAATTATGCTTGATTTTCCAATCAATATTGGCTAAAATCAATAAACAGCGAAATAATTTTAATTTCTTCATTATTTTTTCCAATTTCTGTTTAATATCTAATTCCTTAACATCTTCCTCATCATAGAAAAAATCTAACAAATCCGTTAATAATTCATGAATGGATTGATATTGATCTAGGGATCGTAAAATAACATAATCGAAATGATTATAAATTTGTTTTGCTAATTGATAGGATAGGTTCGTTTTGCCCATCCCTTTCATACCTTCAATGAATATAACACGACACTTATCTTCAATAATCCAGTTCGTTAAAGTTTCTAATTCTTTTGTTCTTGCAGAAAGATCAAAAAAACCACTATTATCTGTTGATTCTCCCCAATCTATTTTTGTTTCCTTGGTTTGAGTTTCTTCAAGATAAGTTACTTCTCTAATCTCACAACCTAATGCTTTACAAATTTCTTCAGCATTTGAACGATCAACGGGTTTACCATTCAAAAAATAATTAACCGTACCACGGGATAATCCAAGATGTTCAGCTAAAGCTGCTTGACTCGGAAAATTATTACGACGAAGTAATGCTTTAATCTCTTTTTTTAGTTCGGGTTTGAGTTGAACAGAACGAGGCATAATTTTTATTTTATAAACATTGACCTTATGCTACTATGAAAATACTCTGATTTTAAAATTTGGACAATAACTCGCTCACTTTAACATAACTCAGACATTTAAGTTAGACACCATATTAAAAAGTAACTTATGATACATTACTAGAATAAATGTACAGTTGAACATAATGTCAATGTATTTAATTAAGCTGTTGCTTTTATTGTTCATAAATTGTTCTCTAAAATTAGACAGTCTATAATGCAAGATCAGCTACATGGATGATTCATAATCAAAATATGTTCCCTAACAGAGGTCTGACGTATGAACAACTTCTTTTCCTTATTTAATCAAGGTGGAGTTAAACTGTTTCTTGTTAGTTCAATTACCTTAATTACCCTGTTTTTCATCTCATCGAAGACTCATATGATACTTAAATTACAATTGAATTCTGATGGATTAGATGTGATGATTGATAGTCGTTCTAATCACGAACTGTAATACTTACGTTTAGCCAGGGAATTCCGATTTTGACGGGAATTCCCTGATCTCTTAACAGGTTATGAAGCTCTAAAATACTAGAATGATATATGTATAAATTAGTTAGTCATTACTATGATTTATGATAAAAAAATATCACTTATTTAAACTTTTCTTTGACTCTCCACATATTCTTGAAACATTCGAGGGTAGAGAATTAAAAAATAAACCCACCAAACAATAATTAAAGTTGAAACAATGGCAGTGAGCCAAATAATATGAATTGTAAACCAACTCCCAACACTTAATAAAATTCCTGTTAATAAAATAGACCAAGGTTGACACCATTTTGGTTTATAGTCCCAAATATTAGATGATTCTAGATTAGAAAATTCGGTCATGATAGTTTCCTCACAATGATGATCTTGTTTAATTATATTACTAGATACGATATCGCCAAAATATCCATTATCCATTATCCATTATCCATTCTCCATTCTAAATTCCCCTTGCTTCCTTAATCCAAGTTTGAATAATATCAGGAGAAGGACATAAATCTTTGCGCTGTAAGGTGGCAACTTGTAGCTTAAGAATTTGTCGATGTAAAGCACTCACAGAAGTTTGACTTAACTGATTAACGGATATAATACCTGAGTGTAGAATTAGACCGCAATAATCACATCCCACACTAGGAACCCTAGCCAAATCAGCTAAAGCTACCCATTTATTAATCAATTGTAGTTGGCATTTTAATTGATTGGCTAAACTTTGCTTATTTGTTTTAGTTTGAGTCAAGTTCAGTAAATCTTGAGTATTATTAATGCCTAAAGATTTTAACTGTTCTTGGTTAGCTTTGCTTAACCCTGGTAACTGTTCAATGGGCCAATAAGAAGAGTGCATAAAAATTTGTTTGAGAAAACATAAACTAGCTAAAAAGAAATTAATCCTTCAACGAGAGTCGGTATTTGATTGGGATGTAAAAAGAGTGGCCGAGAAATTCCACGATTTGTATCACAGTTTAATACAGCTTTTTGCATCATTGCAGGAATCGCATACCTTCCACAAGCTGCACCTATCAAACCCCCCACAATACAAGCATTGGTATCTGTGTCACCTCCTCCTGATAATGTTTCTGCGATTGCGTCAAAATAGTCTGTGCCTAATAATAAATGGCGAAAGGCATGAGTAAAGGCTATTTTAACAAAGCCAGCTTGAGGATGATAACGAACATTGACATTCTTTTCCGCATCTTTTAGCCAACCCTTAACCTCTCTATTAGCATTAACATTTGCCCATTGTTTCACTCTTTCAAATGCTTGTTCTCGATCGCCAGGATTTCGCATTAAACTAGCAATAGCAATAACATAACAAGAAACTGCATCTAAACAACTTTGATTGGGATGGGAAAGTTTAGAGTCTGCTTGAGCCAACTCAGCTAATTGCTCATCAGTGAATCGATATCCCCAAATACCTAAAGGAGTTATCCTCATCAAACTCCCATTAGCTTTTGAACCCATACAGTTGTTTTGAGCAGCTTGACTCATGACTCCTGCATATCCTATTTCGTTTAATTTTGTCTCTGTTTTTTGACACCCCAAGGATTTTATGGTGGTAAAACCCATACTAAAAGGATTTGAATCAACCCACTCATGATACTTCTGAGCAATCTTTTCTAAGGGAAAGGTAGAACTTTTAGATAAAGCTTGAGCTAGACACAAAGTTAATTCCCCATCATCGGTTATTTGTCCAGGAGCAACCCCCATAACCCCACCTCCCGGCATGATCATAGCATCGTTAACTTCTAATAAGTTAGGTTGTCTCCTAATAGACTCCAACACTGCACCCGCAGCATCGGCAACACAAGCTCCGAGTAAACTCCCTGTAGCAGCATCTTCAAGGGTTTTCGCTTTGATTGTCATTTCTTGTCTCCTTGTGGGTATCTTAACTAAAATTTCCAAATTCAACGAGCGATCGCCTCTAAATTCAACCCCAAACAAGGTAAGGTAAAAAGAGTGGGGTGTTAACAAAGTCAGAAGTTCCTCACTCCGTTCCGGGGCTATCGCACGGAAGTTGTTTTTGGTGGCCAGGTTTTTGACCCTACTATCTTGATAATACTTAAAGCAATTATGAACGCAACAAACGATGTAATCATTATTGGCGGTGGGATCATTGGCATGGCGATCGCAGTGGACTTAAAACTGCGAGGCGCATCGGTAACCGTTTGTAATCGCAACTTCCCCCAAACCGCATCAGTTGCGGCCGCTGGAATGTTAGCCCCCCACGCCGAAGCATTACCCCCAGGCCCCTTGTTAGACTTATGTTTAAAGTCTCGCTGGCTATACCCTGAATGGATACGCAAACTGCAAGACCTGACGGGATTGGATGTCGGTTATAATCCTTGTGGTATTCTAGCTCCAGTGTACGATCTTCCCTCAGTTAGCGATCGTAACAACAGTAATCATCAATGGTTAGATAAAACCGCTATTCGTCTCTATCAGCAAGGATTAGGAGATGATGTAGTCGGAGGTTGGTGGTATCCCGAAGATGGGCAGGTAGATAACCGTCAAGTGATGCAAGGGTTATATAAAGCGGCGCAACAGTTAGGGGTGAATGTCAAAGAGGGTGTGACGGTTCAAACCCTACAACAAAAACAGGGCAAAGTTACCAGCATTTTGACCAACCAAGGAGAATTAACAGGCAGCACCTACATTATTGCTAATGGTTCTTGGGCCAGTCAAATATTGCCCCTTCCTATACACCCCGTGAAAGGGCAAATGTTAGCCGTTAGGATGCCTGAAACCCCAAATGAACCCTACTCCCTACAAAGGGTTTTATACGGTCCCGGAACCTACTTAGTCCCCCGTCAGAATGGACGTTTGATTATTGGTGCCACTTCTGAAAATGTGGGTTGGACTCCCCATAATACCCCAGAGGGGATCGCAACTTTGATCCAAAGAGCAACCAAGCTGTATCCTGAAGTAGCCAATTGGGAAATTGAAGAATTTTGGTGGGGATATCGTCCCGGAACACCAGATGAAATGCCCTTGTTGGGTTACTATGGTTGCAATAATTTGATTTTGGCCACTGGTCATTATCGCAACGGTATTTTATTAGCCCCGATCACGGCTTCTCTGATTGCAGATTTAGTGATTAATCAAAAAACTGATCCTCTTTTAGAATCCTTTAAAGGCGATCGCTTTCACACTCAACCCTCCTCTCCTCCTGTGTCTATGACCCCGTTTAATCATTATCCAGTTCCGGCAACTATCAACGGCAACAATGGAACCTCTAGTTTATCTTCTCCAGATGAATTAGTGATTGCTGGCCGCAAGTTTAACTCACGGTTAATGACAGGAACAGGAAAATATCCTAGTATTCCTATTATGCAGGACAGTGTGGCAGCGAGTAACTGTCAAATTGTGACCGTAGCGGTGAGACGAGTCCAAACGAACGCCCCTGGCCATGAAGGGTTAGCAGAGGCGTTAAATTGGAGTAAGATATGGATGTTGCCCAATACAGCCGGTTGTAAGACGGCAGAGGAAGCTATCAGGGTAGCCCGTTTGGGCCGAGAAATGGCCCGATTATTGGGACAAGAAGACAATAATTTTGTTAAGTTGGAAGTCATCCCCGACAGTAAATATTTATTACCTGATCCCATCGGAACCCTGGAAGCAGCCGAAATATTGGTTAAAGAAGGGTTTGCTGTCTTGCCTTACATTAATGCTGATCCTATCTTAGCTAAACGGTTGGAAGAGATAGGATGTGCCACCGTAATGCCATTGGGTTCTCCCATTGGTTCCGGTCAAGGGATTCGTACTCAGGCCAATATTGAGATTATTATTGAAGAAGCGAACATTCCTGTTGTGGTGGATGCAGGGATTGGAACCCCTAGTGAAGCTTCTCAAGCGATGGAAATGGGGGCTGATGCGGTGTTAATTAATAGTGCGATCGCTTTGGCTAAAAATCCTGTTTTGATGGCGAAAGCTATGGGGATGGCAACGGTTGCAGGAAGATTAGCTTATTTAAGTGGACGTATTCCCGTTAAAGATTATGCGATCGCTAGTTCTCCTTTAACCGGAACAGTGGCATCATAAAAATTGCCTAAACTTACTCAACCTGAAAGTTATCTCCGTCAAAGAAAACTTTGGCTATAACTACATCATCCTCAGCGTTAGTGATGATAATCGTGCGACCGTAGCGAGGTAAACTAATAAAGAACCTGGACGACACAGATGGAATAGGAATCTCAATAGGAAAGACCTCTGCTGTTACATCTCTCCAGTTTTTATCAGGATCGATTATGTATAGTCTATCTCCTATTGTACAACCGACATTCAAAGCCACTAAGTGAGAACCAAAAGAACGTCGAAAAATGGTCATTTCATAGTTACATAGGTCGGGATAAATCGAAGATGTGCTTATGTAACCGTTTCCCTGGTCGACTATCGATGATGATTGTTGTAACAATCTGGCTCGAATTGAATCTGAAACATTTCCCTGATCATCTTCCCATGCTTTAAAATACTGGTCTGGTGTCTGTACAAAATAATCAGACACTTTTCTCGCTTCTGGCACTTTACCTCCTATCTTCCCAGTTGATAAATTTAAAAGATGGGTTTTCTCTCTTGAAATTTGCTGATTTAATTTATTTTCTAGTAAGGCTCCATTGGGGAAAATTAACATAACTAAACTATAGTTTAGTAAAACAACTTTCTTGATCATGACAATTATCTCTTTTCTGTTTTATTCGTGGTTTCACACTGTTGCCAAACTGTCTAACATCAATATATCTAATTAAATCACTTCTAAACAAAAGCAATTACGACCCTGCTCTTTTGCTTGATAAACACACTTATCAGCTATATTGACTAACATTAGAGGAGAACAGCCTTTGATGGGAATCATGCTGGCTATGCCCATGCTAATGGTAACATAATTACTAATTTGAGAGCGAATATGAGGGATTTTTAATAAGGAAATTTCTTCTTGTATTCTTTGGGCTACTTTGACGGCCCCTTCTGAGTTAGTATTGGGCAAAACGACAACCAATTCTTCTCCTCCATAACGGGCCGCTAGATCAGCCGGTCGTCTTAAACTTCTTTCGATGGTTTTGGCAATAGCAATTAAACAATGATCCCCCGCTTCATGTTGATATTCATCGTTATATTCTTTGAAGTAATCCACATCGGCGAAGATGATGGATAAATAACGCCTTTCTCGACATAATCTGTCCCATTCTTGTTGTAAATATTCATCAAAACGGCGACGGTTGGCGATTTGTAATAAGGGTTCTAAAATGGCTAATTTTTCTAATTCTTCATTGGCTTTTTTAAGTTGAGCATTGGCTTGTTCGAGTTCTGCGGTTCGTTCGGCAATGATTTTAGCTTGATCATGAATTAATTTTTCTAATTCTTCATTGAGTGCATTTAATTGTACTCTTTGTTCTACTAATTTTTGATCTTGTAAATAACTATGTAAGGCTTCCACAACGGTTAATTTTAAGTCTTCTGACTGCCAAGGTTTAGACACATAACGATACAGTCTAGCGTTTTTTATGGCGTTACTAACTGCTTCTAAATTCGCATGACCGGTTAACATTATTTTTAGAGTATTTGGAGACATTTCATGGATACGTTTTAACACTTCATCTCCTTTAATATCTGGCATTATATAATCCGATAAAACTAAGGCAACTTGACAGCCATCTGCAATTAAATCTTCCATTAATTCTAAGGCATCTTCTCCTCCTTCTGCGGTTTCAATAATATACTCATCACCCAATGCTTTTTTGAGTTCAATTTTTAAACTATCTAAGACAGTAACTTCATCGTCAATACAAATGACAATGGGTTTATCATCCTCAACTTTTATCACTTCATGGAGATCAGGAGACATAGGCAAAAACAGGTATATCTTATATAATTATAGCTTATTATCTATGAGATAAACCAGATTTTATCTTGTCAATTAAGTCTTCACTATTCCAAGGTTTATGTAAACAACTGTGTAGGTTGGCGTATTTTTTGGCTTTTTCTACTGCCTCTTCATCTGCTTGTCCCGTTAACATGATTTTAACAATTTTTGGAAAGCGTTGATGGACTTCAATTAAGAATTCATCTCCTTTCATTCCTGGCATTAACCAATCGGATACAATCACTAAAATAGTAATCTCATCTTCTTGTAATTCTTCGATAATTTCTAAGGCTTCATCAGCACTTTCTGCTGCTTCATAAAGGTAGGTATCTTGGAATTCTTTTTTTAGTTGAATTTTGAGACTATCCAAAATAACTTTCTCATCATCAACACATAAAATTACTGGTTTAGCCATCATTAATAACTCCTGACTGTTTAGGATTTAGAGATTTGTAGTTCTTTAATTTGAGAATTAGTTTCAAAATTTTCTTGGGTTATCATCGGAATAGATACGGTAAATGTTGTTTCTCCTGGTTGAGAATTAACGGTTATTTTTCCCTCATGTTTTTCAACAATTCGTTTGACAATATCTAACCCCAAACCACTGCCTTCTCCTGCAATTTTTGTAGTAAAAAATGGTTCAAAAATACGAGGTAAAACTTGACTAGAAATTCCTTGTCCGTTATCAGTGATTTTCACATCAATTATATCATTATTCTCCTCAACCTCAATCTTTAATGTGCCTTCATAATTCATAGCTTGTAAGGCATTATGAATCAAATTTGTCCAAACTTGGGTTAATTCATCGGGGTAGCAAAAAATAGGAGGTAATTCTCTATAATTTTTAATCACTTCAACTCCTTTTTTGATTTGATTATGGTATAAAGTTAAGACAGTTTCAATCCCATTAATTAAGTCTCCTTCCGTCTTTTCTACACCAAAATCATAACGAGCATAAGATTTTAATGCAAAGACGATTTTGGCGGCCCTTTCTGTCGCAGTTTGAATGGTTTGAGTGCTTTTTCTGAGGGTAAAAAATTGATAGGCTTTATCGAGAATCTCTAAGCCTTCTGATTGTTTAAATAGAGGCAAAATAGAGGGTAATTCTTCTTCTGAAATCCCCAGATCCACTAAGGTGTCTGCAATGCGATCGCTTTGTTCAATATTGCCAGTTTCTAAAGTCTTTCTTAGTTTTCTTTTTAATTGTCTTTTCTCCCGACTCGATAAACCTTGCAATGAAGTATATCTTAATAGTTCAAAGAAATAAGGTTGCTGTTGAGAATCAATGTTTTGCCAAAAGTTTAACTGGTTTTCAATATCTTTTCCTAAGAAGTCTATCAAGTTTTCTACAGAGGAACGAATAGCACCTAATGGGGTATTAATTTCATGGGAAATTCCAGCCACTAACTGTCCCAATGCTGCCATTTTTTCGGAATGAACTAATTGACTTTGTGCCTGTTTTAATTGTTGAAAAGCTGTAGCTAGTTTCTGATTTTTTTCTTGCAAATGTTTTTGTAATCGGCGAATTTGTAAATGGGTTTCTACTCTAGCAAACAGTTCTTTTTCTTGAATAGGTTTACTAACATAATCAACCCCTCCCATTTCAAACGCTTTAACTTTGTCTAAAACCGCATCTAATGCGCTGACAAAAATAACAGGAATCTCTTTTGTTCTGGGGTCAGCTTTTAATTTTTTACACACCTCATATCCGTCCATTTCCGGCATCATAATATCTAATAAAATTAAGTCTGGAGGCAAGTTTTGAATGGCAGTTAAGGCTAATTTTCCACTGGGAACAGGCCGAACTTCATACCCTTTGATCTTAAACAAATCAACAATGAGTCGTAAATTAACGGGGGAGTCATCAACGACAACAATGTTGCCTTTTGAGTTATTATTTTTGTTGGTTTCGGTCATTTTTTTTTGAATTAATAACAGAGATTTAGACTAGGTTTTGTCTATAGATATCTGATAGGTATAATCGATAAATTATGCCTACAAAAAACATAGAACTATTCAAGTAAACTTAACAACTTTTCATATTCAAAATTCTCCGTTAAATGATAAATAGCATGAACGAGATCAGGATTATTCTCTTGAATTTGTGCCAGTAAACTATCAATGGTTACTGAATCTATATTAATAATAGCCTGTTTTAATTCTTGTATCCAAGGATTTGACAAATTAGCAAGACTTTCAGTATTAATCGCTTTTTCTACATCAATATCTGGAGTTTCTTTTTTCGTTTTCTCATCGCTTTCATAGAGAAATTGTACCCCAATTTGTTTCTCCATTGCGTTGAATATTTCTGCCTCTTTAAACGGTTTACGAATGAAGCCATCACACCCAGCAGATAAGACGACAGCCTTTTCTTCTTCAAAGACACTAGCTGTCAAAGCAATAATAGCAGTAGCTTGACCTTTTATTGTAGCTTTAATCCGCTTAGTTGCCTCATATCCGTCCATAATAGGCATTCTCATGTCCATCCAGATCAAATGAGGTTCCCATTCTTCCCAGACTTGTATGGCTTCTTCTCCATTATTTGCTGGTCTAACTTCAAAGCCTAATGGTGTTAGTAACTTAATCACTAATTCCCGATTACTCCAACGATCATCGACCACTAAAATACGGTATTTAGGTTGATTTGCTACCAATCCAATAACGTGCCGTTTTTGTCGAGTTTGCGTTTCTATTTCTGTGGGTTCAATTTCTTCAGCATGGATATGAAAGCGGAAAATGGTTCCCCTTTCTAGTTCACTATTTACGGTTAATTCCCCTCCCATTAATTGGACAAATTTTCGGCTAATTGGCAACCCTAAACCCGTTCCTTCCTGGTGATCTTTGCCACTTTGACTCTGGACAAACGGCTCAAATAAATGGTCTAATTCTTCTTGGGAAATACCGTGGCCGGTGTCTTCAATTTCAACGATAATCGTTCTATCTAAACTGTCTATTTCTTTAGTTTGATTCCCATCACCAAAGGTTAATGTTTCCCCCCGAACTCGTACGGAAACTCCTCCTTCTTCGGTAAATTTTAACGCATTATTGAGTAGATTAATAAACACCTGTCTTAATTTAACTTGATCTGTGCGAATATATTGGGGAAGATCAGGCGATCGCTCAAATAATAGTTGTAACCTTTTTTCGTCTGCTTTAAACTGAAACATATCATCCAAGTCATCTAAAAGACGATAAAAATCAAACTCAGTTTTATTAAAGATGATGCGGCCTGCTTCAATTTTTGATAAGTCTAAGACTTGATTAATCAGTGTTAATAAATGTTCTCCACTACGGGTAATAATGCTCAAATTTTCTTGATGTTCTGTATCTAGTGTGTGAGAACGACGCATCACTTGAGCAAATCCTAAAATAGCATTTAAAGGAGTGCGTAGTTCATGACTCATATTAGCTAAAAATTCACTTTTAGCACGGTTCGCCGCCTTTGCTTTTTGGGCTGCTGTTTCCATTGCTGTATGGGAAAATTCTAAGGCTGCTAATAATAATATATCTCTTAATTTTTCGGCAGCTTCTTGTTCAAAAGCTTGCCAAGGTATGGCTGTTGCTTTTACCGTTTCTTTCCAGATTTCAAAGGACTGACGAGGAGATAGTTTAATTTTGCCATTGTCATCAAAGGATAAACTTTGGTTAGGATCGCCAGCCCATTCTACAGTTTGTACAACTTCGGTTCTAAACCAAAGAATATGATAAGAGATATTATTGAGAACAATAGAAATAGCTAATAGTCCACTGGCTTCTGTTTTAATGGTTTCCCCGTGAGGATAAACTTTGCTCAGGGTATTAGTCGCAAAACTCTTCTCTTTGTGATGCTCTTCTAACCAGATAATTAATTCTCGTATCGCTGATTTATGGGGGGTTTTTCCGACTAAGTTAATACTATCCCCATAACACAAGGCTGCCCCAGTTGCATTGACTAAATTAAGTAAGCTTTGTTCTTCTTGATATACCAATCTAGTTAAGAGATGAGTTTCATTTTTAACAGGAGTTTTCAGATAAATTTGTAGCTGTTTAATAATATCCCCGTGCTCCCAATTTTCTGTTTTTTGAGCCGTTAATAAATGATCAATGACTGACTCTGCTAGGAATTCACATATTTTGCGAACTTCATAACTAATATATTTTGGCAAATAGTTATGACAAGCAATGATTCCCCACAGTTTATTATCTTTAATTAATCCCAAGGACATAGAAGCAGAAACCCCCATGTTTTTAAGATATTCTACATGACAAGGGGAAAAACTTCTCAGGGAAGACAAACTTAGGTTTAACGGTTTATTTGTTAGAGGATTAATATTAGGAATAAGGGCAACTGTTTGAGCATTAACATTAGAAATTAGTTGCAATAAATTTTGATGATATAATTCCCTTGCCCCAGGAGGAATATCCGTTGCTGGAAAGTGTAAGTCTAAAAAAGAATTGAGGGTCGGTGCTTTTTCTTCAGCAATAACCACCCCACTATTATCTTCTTTAAACCGATAGACCATCACCCGTTCAAAACCCGTAATATAGCGAATTTCATAGGCTAATTTTTGAGCTAATTCCCTTGAGTTTTTCCCTTGTTTAATTCTTGCATAACAGGAGCGAAACAAATGATAAAAAGATAAATTTGGGGTTTGATAAGGATAACCTGTTACTTCCAATTCTAAGATTAATCCCTCTGGTTGTCGTCTTAAAACACCTTCAAAAACTTCGGATTTTTTATCACAATAGAGTAATAATTTAATGGAATTATACCACTCTAAATTATCTTGCTGTAGGCGATCGCAGATAATATCTATTTCGGATTGACGGAAAATTTTATTAAGGGTTTTCTTTAATAAGTCTCTAGCAGATACTCCAAAAAATTGCTCTGTATTATCACTCACTTGTATAATTTCTAACTCAGGTTCTTTGAGGACAAAAAGAACCCCTTGTTCTTGGATCGCATTGGGAAAAACGAGACAATCCTGACTAATTTCTGTTACAATAGTCTCAGATATACTTTGCAAACTTTGTATCATAATTAACCTTCCTAACCTATTAAAAGGTAAAAAATAGGCGAAATACAACCCTTCCCCAACTTGATAATACTTCAACTACAGATTGAGGGCTTTATCAAAGGGATTAATAAGACTGTTACACTAGATTCAATCTTAGAGGAGTTTAAACAAATAATGGTTAATCTGAAACGATTGTTATTTTATTTTAATAATTCTTGTTTAATTTAAGTAAAAAGCAATATAAATTTATATAAAAAGAGGACAACTGTAATAGTTGTCCAATACTGACTAAACTTTCCGAGAATAATATTCAACCACCAGTAGTTCATTAATTTGCAATGCTACCCATTCCCGTTTAATAACATCATTGACTTTACCAACTAAGGTAT
>JBFRWG010000127.1:0-12570 GCA_051439445.1 Crocosphaera sp. | reverse complement strand
CCTGAACCTGGATCACCTAATACTAAAAATGCTTTTGTTTCTTGATCTTCTTTTATCGCTTTCAGCAATTTTGTGATTTTTCGTCTTGTTTTTCCACTCCTTTTAATCTCAACTTCTGCATCTAATGGTTCAAAATATTGAATACTCCATCTCGTTTCTCGATCAATGCGATCTAAATCAATTTTTAGTGATTCGACTATCCCCAATAAATCTCTTTCAAAATATTTATCTCCTATGGTTTTACCTTTTGGATCAGAATGAATCACCATTGCGGTCTTATCCCGCATACAATAATTAATAATAAAAATACCCACTAACATAAAGATCATTACACTAGCAGGAATTGAACTATCAGGTAAAGGAATATTTTGCCACTTTTCAGGTAAATGAGGTCTAACCGTTTTTATTAACCAAACACTCCACCAAGGATAAGGAATCGCAACCAAAAGTAACGCAGTAATAGAATATATACGTACCCTAGTTGCACCAACTCCAGCAGGTACCCATAAAGGACTAACAACGCAAACTAAAACAATAGAAACAACGGCAACAATTAACGTTGAGACAATATTATCACTCGTCCAAATAGTCAGTAATATTCCTACAATAGTTAGAGTAAAAATTAACAAGAAAAGACGTTGCGCACCTGTAAAATGATCAAAGAATTCTTTTAAAAACCTTAATATTGATCGCAAAATCTCCATCTCTCAAACAAGTCAGAACAAAAACTGATTTTTATTATAAATCACTCTTTCTGAAAATGAGATGCGATCGCCTTACATTATTAAAGTAGTGGACTGTTTCACCTAAAATGATGTAATAGGAATGTGAGCAAGATGCTCACTAAGCTCGAAAAATAGCAAGCTCCGATGCTTGCATTACTTTAAATCTAATCCAATAAATTAGCTGAAACCTTCTCCTAGTAGGGTGTTATAAGCAAAATGCTTGTGTTTCAGTCTGGAAAACCCTGTAACAAAACAATTTAAGAATTAGAAAACTTTCTAATTTGATATTCCTTTGCTTCAATCATTTTATAAGGATGATTTTCCATCTTTTGAGCAAACTTTTTTTCGGTTGCTTCTAAAATATCTAAAGGAATCGCTTTCCACTGTTCACGGGTTTCCCAACGAACGATAATAACAATCTCTTCAGCATTATCAGGAGAAATCCAAATTTCTTTACTTAAAAACCCAGGAAACTTCGCTAAAATAGGTGTCCAAATTTCATTATCTAACTGAATAAATACGTCCCTAGACTCTGGAAAAACTTCAAACTTAAGCCATTCAATAACCATAAACAAATGTAAATTTTTACTTATTTTGTTAAACCAACTTCGATAATTATGAGACAATGAGGGTAGGGAGTAAACGGTAAAAAAGCTTCCCTACGGAGGAAAGTCATGATTAATACATTCCTTTACCCTGATAGCATCACCTATCTTATTGTTAAACTCTGTGTTCTCTTTGTCGCTGTTATGCTGTACTTGATGTTCACAGCGACCCCTGTTGCTTAGTCAATTTTAGTTACTGCGCGCTGTCATTTCAAAGGACTGCCATCTTGGGGGGTAAAAATAGGTTTATCCCTGAAACGACAGCAACAAGGTGGCAGGGTTAACTATGGTTTTCTCACTCGTCTCCTTCGAGCAGAGCGCGATAGTCTTGGGCCGACAGGGTGTCATCTAGTTCATCAAGGTTTTCCACACGAACCTTGATCAACCATCCCTCCCCATAGGGATCATCAGCAATGGACTCTGGAGTGTCGATCATTGCTTCATTGCGATCAACAACCGTTCCTGATACGGGAGGATAAAGGTCTTCTGCTGCTTTTACTGATTCAATCGCCCCAAAGGTTTCTTCCTTTTCGATAGCGTCTCCCACGTCTGGTAACTCTAGAAAGACAAGATCCCCTAATTGCTCGATCGCATAAGCACTAATACCAATGGTAGCAATTTCTCCATCTAAACGGACGTACTCATGAGAATCTAAATATTTTAAATCTTCAGGAAATTCTAGTTCCATAATTTATCCTTTTGGTAAGTAGCAAAATAAGTTTACACTATCTTTATTCACAATGATAATCGTGAAGCAAAACTCAATATTCACACCCCAAGGCTTATTGTACTATCTTTTAGTAGAATAGCACATTTTTGCAGCCTAAAAAAACCTCCCTAGCAAAAAAACAACCCTTAAACAGTGACCTGCATTTCCCTGTTTGGAGACTGACTATTAACTGTTTCAAGATCATCCACACCATGAACCAATAAGGCCGCTAAAATGATAGAAAACCCACCTAAAACCACTGCTAATAAACGGTTACTATCTAGGCAATAATCCATCACCCATCCTAACCCTAAAGCAGCAATAATTTGGGGAATAACAATAAATCCATTAAAAAGTCCCATGTATAAACCCATGTTTTTCTCAGGAATAATCTGGGATAACATAGAATAGGGAATCGCCAAGGTACTAGACCAAGCAATACCAAATCCTACCATTGATAATAAAACAGAATAAGGATTATCAACCCATAATAAACTAATTAATCCCACTCCTCCACACAATAAACATAAAGAGTGAGTCATTTTTTTCCCTAGTCTTCCTGTCAGTTTAGGCAAAACCCAAGAAAAAACAAAACAAATCCCATTATACATCGCAATACAAATACCAGCCCATTCAATTCCTTCAGTATAAAGATCCGAATTTTCTTCAACAGCACCAAAAATATTATGAGCAACCGCAGGGGGAAAATAAAGGAACAGACAAAAGATACCTAACCAAGTAAAAAACTGTACCAAAGCCAATTGTTTCATAGTTTTTGGCATGGTTGTAATCAACTCGAAAATTTCCCTTAATTTATCACCCAAACTTTTACTTTCATTGCTCTTTTTCATCGCTTTTAAATTTTTCGGCGGTTGCTCTTCTGTTGTTACCACAGTCCAGACAACTGTACTTAAAAAAACCACCGCCCCAATGTAAAATGAAAGCTTAACCGTAAAAGGAATCCCATCCCCTTCTGTCATCCGATTACTGACTCCGAAAACATGGGTTAAAATCCAAGGAGAAACAGACGCAACTACCGCTCCTAATCCAATAAAAAAACTTTGCATTGAAAACCCTTGAGTGTGCTGTTTTTTGGGCAGTAAATCCACAATAAACGCCCGAAAAGGTTCCATGGTAATATTAATAGAAGTGTCTAAGATCCAGAGTAATCCCGCAGCTATCCAAAGAGTTGAAGCATTGGGCATTAAAACTAAGGCCATAGAACTTAAAATCGCACCCACCAAAAAATAAGGCCGTCTTCTTCCCAACGGACCCCAAGTGCGATCGCTCATGTAACCGATAATGGGTTGAGCCATTAAACCACTCACAGGGGCTGCTAACCACAGTAAAGGGATGTGTTCAGGATTTGCCCCTAAATATTCATAAATCGCACTGGTATTAGACATCTGCAAGGCCCATCCATATTGAACCCCAAAAAATCCAAAACTCATATTCCATAATTCTAAAAAATTTCGAGTTCTCTTTTGCGTTTTTTCAACCGTCATTGTCTTTTTTTAGCAAACAACAAATTTATGCAAAATCTAAATCATCAAACTCTGCTTTTAAATCTCTAGCCATCAATTCTTTAACCGCTTCTTGGGGTGTGGTTTTGCCATTGATCAGTCGATACACTTGACGAGAAATAGGAATGGCAATTTTATATTTTTTGGCTAATTCGACCAATACATTCGCTGTATTAACTCCTTCGGCCGTACTCCCTAACTCCTCTAATATTTCTTCTAAGATTTTGCCTTGAGATAAACCGTAACCTACCCGATAATTACGGGATAACGGACTATCACAAGTGGCCATTAAATCCCCTAACCCGGATAGACCAAAAAAGGTTTCTGCTGATCCCCCTAATTCTTGGCCAATACGGATCATTTCTGGTAAAGCGCGAGTTAAAAGAGCAGATTTTGCATTGGTTCCTAATGCTAACCCATCACAAACCCCTGAAGCGATCGCCATCACATTTTTTATAGTTCCCCCTAACTCTGTACCAATGGGGTCTGTATTGATATAGACTCGAAAAATATCTGAAGAAAATATCTCTTGAACTGTTTCTGCGGCTAGAACATTTTCACTAGATACCACCGTTGCGGCCGGAAGTCCTTGCTCAATTTCTTTAGATAAATTAGGCCCTGATAAGACTGCGACGGGATGGTTAGGAAAGCTAGTTTGCCATATTTGAGAGGGGGTAAGAATTGTTTTTGTTTCTAACCCTTTAGTGGCAGTAATAAAGATGGTATCTTCTGGAATATTGATAGCTTTTAGCTTTTCGATGGTATCTCTTATCCCTTTCATAGAAACCGCAGAAACAATCACCTCTGCATCTTCAACCACTGAAACTAACGATTCTTTACTTCTTCGTGACCAGATTCTTACATTATTTTGTTCATTGTATTTTGCTAATGTCGCTAATGCTTGTCCCCACAAACCTGCACCAATAATGGTTACGTTAGATTTTTGCTCACTCATATTTTTATCGATAACTTTAACTAACAACTGTGTCTGAAATCGTTTCTACATGGTTATCTTCAGGATATTTGAACGGCAATGTTAACCTAAATTTTATACAGCTACCCTTGAGTATATAACAATTTTCTCTGATTCTCAATGAATCACTTAATGACTCACAATACTTAACAAATAATGTTAAGTTCATTACCCATTAATTATGACTCAAATCTCAAGGGTTTGATCAATAAATTGATTATTGATGATAAACTTTTTGATAATAGTCTTGATATTCTTTTGATAGTAAAGGTTGCCACCAATCTCTGTTATTTAGATACCATTGAATGGTTTTTCTTAATCCATTTTCCACCGTTTCTTGAGGAATCCATCCTAATTCTGTTTTGATTTTCGTCGCATCGATCGCATAACGGCGATCGTGACCGGGACGATCTTTAACAAAGGTAATTAATTCTTTTGATGGTTTAACCGGTAATTCGGGGGCTAATTGATCCATTAACTCACATAATAACGTAACTAAATCAATATTTTTGACTTCATTATTTCCCCCAATATTATAAGTTTCTCCTGGTTTTCCTTGATTAATTACTGTCTCTAAAGCAGAACAATGATCCCCCACATATAACCAGTCCCGAATATTTTGACCGTCTCCATACACCGGTAAAGATTTCCCCAATAAAATATTAATACACATCAAAGGAATTAATTTTTCAGGGAAGTGATAAGGCCCATAATTATTAGAACAATTCGTGATAATTGTTGGTACATTATATGTATGATAATAGGCTCTTGCTAGGTGATCACTGCCCGCTTTTGAAGCAGAATAAGGACTATTAGGAGCATAAGCGGTGGTTTCTGTAAAAGCCGGATCATCAGCTTCTAAACTACCATAAACTTCATCGGTAGAGACATGGAGAAATCGATAATTTTCTGGCTTTCCTTCTCCATTCCAATGGTGACGAAAACTTTCTAATAAAGTGAAGGTTCCAATAACATTGGTTTGAATAAAAGCATCGGGACCGAGTATTGAGCGATCCACATGAGACTCAGCTGCAAAATGGGCGATAGTGGTGATATCTTCTTCTTTTAAAAGGTTATCAATTAAAGGGCGATCGCAGATATTCCCCTGGATAAATTTAAAGTTTTTTCTATCTTCTAACGCCCCTAAGTTCTCACGGTTCCCTGCATATGTTAAAGCATCTAAAACAATAATGTTATCATTAGGATAATTTTGATACCAATGATGCACAAAGTTAGAGCCAATAAATCCGGCTCCACCGGTGATTAAGATACTTTTTTTTTCTTCAGATGATGACATAAGCTAATAATTTAATTACCAAATCGTATCCGTATGCAACTGGAATCCTGGCAAAATGGGATCGCCACTCACAGTCATTGGATTCTCTAAACATTCTACTTCTGTTTGGGGACGATAAATATAGACTCGCTGATTTTTGCGATCGATTAACCAACCCAATTTTACTCCGTTATCCATATATTCTTGAAGTTTATCCTGAAGGGATTGCAGTTGATCGCTAGAAGAGCGTATTTCCACTACAAAATAAGGACACACTGGAGCAAATCTAATTTTTTGTTCTTCGGTAAGGGAATTCCATTTTTCTAACGTCATCCAAGCTGCATCAGCAGAACGATCTGCTCCGTTAGGTAGTTTAAACCCTGTAGACGAATCAAAACCAATTCCTGTGCCATCTTTGTCTGTCCAGTTGGCAAATTGCTGAATGAGTTTGAAGTTACGATTACCCGTTTGTGACCCTGTCGGGGGCATAATAATTAATTCTCCTTTGGCGTTGCGTTCAAGGCGATAATCTCGGTTTAATTGACATAAAGCGAAGAATTGTTCGTCTGTCATTGCGATCGCCGGGGAAATTTGCAGCACCAAAGGTGTATTCTCAGTTGATAAAGTAGTGGTGAGCATTTTTTTAGTTTTTTCTCTGATTGAGCTAAACTAATTCAATACTATCAGAATAATTCTGACACCAACAATTCACAAAATTAAAGAGAATCATAATAAATGAGTCAAGTTTGTATATTTTCCTTTCATTTATATTTTCGGTAGAACCAGTTAATAAGTTGAGCTTATGAAGCAACAAAGTGTTTGGGTAAAAACAGCAAGCGTTGAAACTATGTTTAATGTTAAACTAACTCGATATGGGAATCATCTCCTACCATAAATCTCAACGCTTTTGGCCTTTGAGGTGCCATTTCTAGTTTAGCCCTTTCTCCTATCAAACTATCAACAATACGTTGATGAATTTCTACAACTTGTGATTTTTCTAAAAGCACACTATGTTCGATATCTGCATCAATTAAAGTAACTCCATCACCCACACTTGTATAAGGGCCAATAAAACAGTTTTCAATATGACAATTTTCTCCAATAATCACCGGTCCGCGAATGGTACTATTAATAATTTTAGAACTTTCTTTAATATTAACTCGTCCACTGACTTGACTTTTTTGATCAATATTTCCTCCTTTATCAATGGCCAAATTAGTATCCAAGATGATTCGATTCGCTTCTAGTAAATCATCTTTTTTACCTGTGTCTAACCACCAACCTTGTAATTGTACTGATTCAACAATTTTGTCACTATCAATTAATTCTTGAATAGCATCAGTAATTTCTAATTCTCCTCTAGCTGATGGTTGAATATTAGCAATGGCTTCATGAATGGTTGCAGTAAAAAAATAGACCCCAACTAAGGCGAAATTAGAAGGGGGATCTTTAGGTTTTTCGACTAATTTTGATACTCTGCCGTTTTCATCAATTTTTGCCACCCCAAAAGCCCTAGGATTAGACACATATCGCAGTAAAATTAAACTATCAAGGTGTTTACTATTAAAGGTATCTAAAAAGAAATTTATGTTATCTTGAATTAAGTTATCTCCTAAGTACATAATAAAAGGATCATCTCCTAAAAAGGGTTGCGCCACTTTAACCGCATGAGCTAACCCTAATGGTTCATATTGTAAAATGTAGGTGATTTTCGCCCCAAACTGTTCCCCATTTCCAGTTTTCTGTTCAATTTCTTCTCCTGTCTCTGGACTAATAATAATACCAATATCGGTAATTCCAGCATTAACAATAGATTCAATTCCATACCATAAAATGGGTTTATTTGCAACAGGAACTAATTGTTTTGCCCCGGTATGGGTAATGGGACGCAGTCTTGTTCCTTTTCCACCAGAAAGAATTAATGCTTTCATAATCTTTACCTAATTTTTATATAGTTGAACTAACATTTGTTTAAGAGAATCACGCCAATAGGGTGCATTATATCCTAATAAACTTGATGTTTTCTTCCCAGATAATACGGAATAAGCGGGACGTTTTGCAGGGGTTGGGTACTCCTCAGTTGTGATAGGATTCACTTGATTAATCATCAGGGGACAACCTATTTTTTTCCCTTCTTCAAAAATAGCAACAGCTAAATCATACCAACTTGCTACACCACTATTAGTAAAATGATAAATATCTCTCGTTTCTCTTAGGTTAAGTTGAGTTAACATCTGGGTTATGGTATTAGCAATATCATAAGACCAAGTGGGTGTACCAATTTGATCGCTAACAATGCCAAGTTGTTCTTTTTGCTGGCCTAAACGTAACATAGTTTTGACAAAGTTGCCTTTGCCTTGAGTCCCATAAACCCAGGCTGTTCTTAGGATAACATAGCGATCGCCGTTTTTTTCAATTCCCTGTTCTCCTGCTAGTTTAGTTTGTCCATAAACCCCAAGCGGATGAGTTTCATCTGTTTCTAAATAAGGGGTATTTTTCTGCCCATCAAACACATAATCTGTAGAAATATGCAGTAAAAATGCGCCTATTTTTTTCGACTCTTCTGCTATGATTGCAGGAGCAATGGCATTAACAGCAAAGGCTATATCTGCTTCACTTTCTGCTTTATCAACAGCAGTATAAGCGGCTGCATTAATGATAATATCTGGTTTAATTTCTTGAATAAATTGACGGATATTTTCGGGAGAGGTTAGGTCAAGTTGCTGACGGTTAGCAGCAATGATTTCTCCTAGGGGTGTCAAGGTTTGCTGTAAGTCTTGGCCCACTTGCCCATCACTTCCAGTCAACAAGATTTTTTTCATTGTTTTTTAGGCCATAAGCTTAACTCTTATTGTACAGGGTTGAGTTCAAAAAGTGAAGTATTTTTATTTAAGTTCGGAAATAAGTAGTAACTTGCTGATTGTCTTGAACGGCCATGGCTGCTAAATAATTAACTTGAGGGACAAAAGATAATAGAGTCCAATTATGCTTATTTATATCAGGAAGATTGATAAATTTTCGAGGTTCATACGAAGAAATTTCTACTGTTTCAAGTCCTCCACTTAAACCCTTTCCTATGGCTTTTAAATAAGCTTCTTTTGCTGTCCATAATGTCAAGAACTCTTTATTTTTATTAACAGGAGAAAGAGAATTTATTCTTTGAAATTCTTGAGCAGAAAAAAATCGTTTAGCTATGTTTTCGGCATCTCGCATAGGCCGAACATATTCTACATCAACACCAATTAAATAGTAAGGGGTAATGGCATAAATTGCTAGGTCTTGAGAGTGAGATAGATTAAATTGTAATTGCTTATTATTGAGGTGATCAACTAATTGAGGTTTACCGTGATCACTATATTGAAACTCGATTGTTTCAGGAGGAAGAGATAAATAGAGACTCAAAATACGTTTTAGGGTACTTCTAGCAATAATAAATCTCTGTTGATGTTGTTCAAAATGGAATTTTTGGGCTTTTATTTTCTCTTCTTGATTTAAAATCTTAAAACCATTTTTTATGTTGAGGGATGATTGCTGAAGATTTGTCTTCCATAAATGTATTTCTTGAGAGTTTATAGTTAACTTAGGAGAGGGATCTTTCCAAACTATATCCATAATAAAACATCCTATAATTCAAGTCATAACTGATAACTGAGTTAAGCGATAGGAATAGAAAAGCGAAAAATACTGCCTTGCCCTATTTCACTTTCAACTTCAATTTTTCCTCCTTGTAATTCTACCAGACGACGGGTAATAGCGAGTCCAATACCTGTTCCTCCAGAATACCTTGAACGAGATTTATCTGCCCGCCAAAACCGTTCAAATAGGTAGGGTAAATTTTCACGTTTAATCCCTATTCCTGTGTCAATAATAGCCACCCAAACTTGTTTATTATTTTGCCATGCTTTGACGGTAATGGTTCCTTTTTCTGTGTAACGAATAGCATTACCAATTAAATTAACTAAAATTTGTTCAATGCGATCACTATCTCCCAAAACCAGTGGTAATTTGGCAGAATATTCTAGGTTAATAGTAGGGCCATCATCCATAATTTGATCTGAGAATCTTTCCACTAAAGAAGTTAATAAGGGTATGAGATTAATGGGATGTAAAGTAATAGATAAATAACCCGCTTCTGCTTTAGAAAGTTCTTGCATATCATGAATTAATCTTTCTAGCCTTCTTGTTTCTTTTACTAAGTTTAAATAGAGGTGCGTATCTCCTTCAATCGAACCATTGGCTAACTCTTCTAAATACCCTCTCATAACGGTTAAAGGTGTGCGTAATTCATGGGTCATATCACTAATTAATTCTCGTCTTCTTTTCTCTACATCTTCTAAACTATTAGCCATAATATTAAAGCTTTTTCCTAACTGATCCCACTCAGGAATATCACTTTCTGGCATTCTTTCTTCTAGATGGCCTTGGGCTAATTTTTGTGTAATATCTTTCATTTGATTTAAGGGTTTAATGGTGCGACGAGAGACTAAATAACTAACCCCTCCTGCCGCACTAACCCCGAAAATAACTGACCAAAACGCACTATGATTCCACGCAGTTTCAAAACCTTTGACTAAATAAGTTCTAGCGGAACGAACGGTAAAAAAGCCTTGTTGTTCTAGTTGTTCTAAACGAATAATAAACATTTTTGGTGAGGAGAATTTTGCCAGACCAATAAAACTCCCTAAACCCACAAACATCACTAACAAATGGGATAAAAATAAACGGGTTCCTAGACTTAATTTTGACATATTTTTTGAGAAGATTACTTTGATTCAAGGTTGTAAAGACTGACTAATTTAGCAATAACAACAGCCGGATAAATTTGTCCTACTAAAGCTTCTGCATTGGTTAAAGTCATGGCAAAAGCGTTATTAGGAAGAATATCACCATAGCCTAATGTTGTTAAGGTGGTAAAGCTAAAATAAAATAGAGCAGAATGACTGACTCCTTCGGGAATAGATAAGGCATTGGGGTCAAAAAACATGATGACTTGATAGAGAAAAAACCATAATATTCCTAATAATAAATAAATACAAATTCCGCCACGAATAACATCTAAATTAACCCTTTTTTCGTTATAAATTCTGGAACTAATGGTAATAATAACTAGAAAAATAAAAATGCTGTAGAAGCTATGAGAAATCAAAGAGCTTACCTCAGTTAAGTAAAGCGAATTCGGGAAAACAATGATGTCAGCAATAAACCCTAAACCAGCGAGACATCGAAATAATAAAATTATCTTTTTAGGGAAAGCTAATGTGTTTAAACCCAGTAATAAGGTAATGAGAAAAACAAAGCTCACTAAGAGGTTAAGATTACGGTTAAAAGAAGCAAAAGGAACTAAGAAAAAGACAATTATTAGATCAATAAATAGCCGACTATAGCCTGTAGTTAGAGAATAGAGTTTTGGGGATGTTTTCATAATATTCATAGTTAGATTTGAGATGATTTTATTGTTTAAATTAGCAACATTATTTATGTTCATAAAGACTAACTAATTTAGCGATAACAACAGCAGGATAAATTTGCCCCACTAAAGCTTCTGCATTAGCAAAGGTCATGGCAAAAGCATTCTTGGGAAGAATATCACCATAACCCAATGTGGTCAAAGTAGTAAAACTAAAATAAAATAGAGAATCTTTCTTTATATCGTCAGGAAAAGAGAAAGCATTGACATCAAAAAAAATAATAATCTTATAGAAGAAAAACCAAAGAAGACCTAACAGTAAATAAATACAAACTCCGCCCCGAACCACATTTAAGTTAACTTGCTTTTCCTGAGAAATTCTCAAACCAATGGCAATAATAACTAAAATGTAAAAAATCCCATAAAAAGAATAAGACATCAAAGAAGTCAGAGCAGTTAACTGTTCAGAGTTAGGGAAAATTATGATATCAGAGATAAACCCTAAACCAGCAAAAAATCTAAATAAAAAAATCACTCTTTTCGGAAAATCCAAGGTATTTAAACCCAGAAGTAAGGTAACCAGAAAACAAAAACTGACTATGATACTCAGAGAACGATGAAGAGCAGCAAAAGGAATCAATAAAAACAGTAAAAGCAGGTCAATAAATAAATATTTATAGCCATTGGTCAAAGAATAAAGTTTGGGAGTGGTATTCATGATTATGATTAATTAAATAAAGGGAAACAGGAGGCAAATGATAGCCTTAAACCATAATTAAAGAAACATTTTGAAACAAATTATTGAATTTAGCTATCCTTTAGCAAAATATTTGTTAAACTGATCGGGATTACATCTCAAATCATAGCAAACTCATATTGTCCGCCATTCCTTCTCAGAACAAGGATCATGTTACTGTCCCTATCAAACGCCTTTATTAAAAGACCGGTTTTAAGTACCGTTTGTACCATCGTTATTATTCTCCTGGGAACCATCTCTATGGCGGTTTTGCCCCTAGATAAGTTGCCAGAGATCGCCCCGAAAAAAGTAGCTGTAACGGCTAACTATATCGGTGCAGATGCTAAAACCACAGAAGACAACGTTACCACCGTATTAGAACGAGAAATCAACGGAACCGAACAAGTACGCTGGATCGATTCCTTTACCGATAATACCGGAAACGTCACCGTTAACGTCACTTTCCCCACAGAAATGGACCGAAACACAGCACAGGTTTTGGTGCAAAATAAAGTATCTCAAGCAGCCTCAGACTTGCCCTCGGTGGTAAACCAAGCCGGGGTAAAAACCGATAAACAATCTCCTAGTGTTACCCTGGTATACGCCTTTTACTCAG
>JBFRWG010000126.1:0-3134 GCA_051439445.1 Crocosphaera sp. | reverse complement strand
ATTTGTTGGTCAGGGGTTAAGCTATCTAATTCGTTGACACCAATGATTACTTGTTTAGGTTGTTGTTCTTTACGATCTAAATAGGCATAAAAGGCTTCTTGATTATCTTTATTTTCTATCAAATATTGTTTGAGTTCTTGATCGCTCATTTGAGTATAATTCATAGGTTTCATTAGAATATTTCTCCAGTTGGGGTAATAACAATTTCAATGTTTTCTTGATGCCCCGCTAAGATAAATAAGTTTTGGTTTCGTTCATCTAAACGAATAATATGAATCGGTTGGAACATCACATTTGTTAAGCTATAACTTAGCAAATATAAACGTTTTAGTTGTGCTAAGGTGGGTTCATTTATTCCATATATTATAGAAGGTTAAGGGAAGATTTGGAGCGCAGGGGCGTGATTTTTATGTGTATATTCCGTTGATTGGTGGGTGTTGGGTTTCGCTCATTCATTCATTCGGTAAGTTGTTTCCATAAAATGAGTTCGCTTAACCCAACCTACTCAGGCGATCGCTCTATTTTTATTATTTTTTTAAGCCCCAATAGAAATTGGTTTAGCTTTAATAGAAGGTTCTGGAATCGGTTCACCATCTTCTTTTAAGGTGTCAATATATAATTCGATTGCTTCGTTAATATTTATCTCAGTTTCTTCGATGGTTTTACCAGTGGAAATACAACCAGGTAAATCAGGTACATAAGCTGAATAATTATTTCCTGCCCATTCAAAAATTACATAGTATTCTTTCATTTTTAATCCTCTAATTTTGCTTGTTTCCAAATACTTTTTAATGTACCAATTGCAACGTCATCACCAAAATTTTTAGGTACAACAACAATACCAGGTTTTGTTGGATGTTTGAAAACTCGATGACTCCCTTTAATTCTTGCTTCATACCAACCATCAGTTTTTAATCGTTTGACTACTTCACGGACTTTCATCAAGAGTGATTGATGGCTCCTTTTTATTATAATGTTAAACTCTAGGTTGGGTTGAGGTGAGGAAACCCAAAAAAACATAAGTAGAGGGTGTTGGGTTTCGCTCATTCATTAATTCGGTAATTTTGTTCCATAATATAAGTTCGCAAGGGCCCAACCGACGAAGGCGATCGCCCTAGCAAGCAAGATGCTCACATTCCTATTGCCTCATTTTAGCTGAAACAGTGCAGTAGGGTGGGTTAGCGACAGCGTAAGCCACCGAAGATTCAGGTTAAGGGTGGTGCGTTACATTCCATGCTTCGCACCCTACAAGATCGGCGATCGCCCTATAACCCTATCCTGTCAATCCTCTCATCCACAAAATCCTGATACTGAGGATGGGAGTGTTGGGGTAAATAGAGATCCCATAAAAGTTATCAAATATGATAACCTGTAAATATGAATTGGCAAATTACTTTCTACAACGAGAAAGTAGAGCAAGAGACAATGAACTTTCCACCAGGTATCCTTGCTAATTTTCTTCACATTGCTGAGATGATTGAAGAGTTTGGTCCTATGCTGGGTAAACCTTACACAGCTTCAATGGGTGGCGGACTTTTTGAAATAAGGGTGAAAGGGAAGGAAGGTATCGGTCGCTCTTTTTACTGTATGCTTAAAGGAAGAGAAATTATTATTCTCCATTCCTTCATTAAAAAGTCACAAAAAACACCCAAGAAAGAATTAGAACTGGCCCAAAAACGTATGAAGGAGGTAAAAAAGTGACCCGCCCAACATTTACAAAGTTTAAAGAAAAAGCTCTCAACAATAGTGAAGTCAAAAAGGAGTATGAAGCTCTTGCCGTAGCTTATGATCTGAGAAAGAAACTGATTAATCTAAGAAAAAAAGCAGGTTTAACTCAAGAAGAGTTAGCAGAAATTCTCAACACACAAAAGAGTAATATTTCCCGTTTGGAGAATGTTAATTCATCTTTTTCCCCGAAGCTCTCAACCATCGAAGAATATGCTCAAGCTGTTGGATATAAGGTGGAAATTAATTTTGTACCAGTTGACGCTCCAAAACCAAATCCAATGTAAAAGATGGGAATGTTAGGGTAAAGAGAGATCCCCCTAATATATCCATTTTAGGTTGGGTTGAGGAATGAAACCCAACAAAACATAAGGGTAGAGGGTGTTGGGTTTCGCTCATTCATTAATTCGGTAAGTTGGTTCCAAAATATCAGTTCGCAAGGGCCCAACCTACTAAGGCGATCGCCCTTCTCAAAAGTTGGGGTAGTTCATGATAATCTTTGTATAATAGAATTGGAATCAAGGAGGAAAAGCTTATTGTTCATCGTTTTTCTGGAAAAAGAGTGATTGATATTCTTAAGCTAAAAAAAGGGAGTATTAAACAAGCACAATTACCTGAAAGTTCGCCAAGTTGGGATGAGATTAATCAGATGTTTGGGGAAGAAATTGAAGCTAATGCAAATTTAATAGTATTTAAAGCTATTCCTAAACTACTAAGTGATCGGAGATTTGATAAATGAAAACAGATTTTTTTAATAAATTTCTTACTTTTTTGAATAAATTGGAACAACAAAAGATTAACTATCAGATTCATCATCATCGGGATGAAGCAGTGATGATAACAGTTTCTATTGTGGGGGAACGTTGGGAGATTGAATTTTTAGAGAATGGTGACATTGAGGTTGAAAAATTTATTAGTAATGGAGAAATTGAAGGAGAAGAAGCATTAAAGGAAATTTTTGAACGAGAAAAGTTAGATGATTCTCTAGTTGAGCAAATATCCCTTTTAAGTTAATAAACCTTCTCTCCCTCAATTTCTATAAAGTAAATTGAAAATCATTAACAATTATTCCTGGGGTTAAAATACCTCCTAAACTTCTTTGTCCATAAGTACCTGTTCTGGGAATAAACTCACGAAAATTCGTTAAAGCGACTAAATTTTCTCCCCAAAAACGATACAAACTTTCATCAAATCTTAAGTTTTCAATGGGTGCAACAATTTCTCCATTTTCGACCCAAAAACAAGCATAACGAGTCATTCCTGTGATTCGTCCTCCTGTGCGATCGCTCCAGTTTAAATAGTGTAAATTAGACACATATAACCCTGTATTTAAAGTAGATAAAATCTCTTCTTGAGCTAAATTTCCTGGTAATAATTCAGGCGATCGCAATGTTTCAAAATTATTAGCA
>JBFRWG010000125.1:0-9026 GCA_051439445.1 Crocosphaera sp. | reverse complement strand
ATTATCCATTATCCATTATCCATTAATAAATATCATTAGTGGTTTGGGTTAAAAGATGTTGACTAATGGGCATAACTAAAACTTTATCCACCCGATTTCCATCCATATCCATCACTTCAAATTTGAAACCTTTCCAATTAAAACTATCAGTAGTTTTAGGGATTTTACCTAAATAAGTAATCACAAAACCCCCTAATGTATGAAAATTACCATTTTTTTCTCCAGGAATTATCTTGAGTCTGAATGCTTTTTTAAATTCATCAATTCCCACGGTTCCATCCATCAACCATGATCCATCATCACGACGGATAATAGAAGGGATGTCAACTTGATCAATACGAGGAATATCGCCCACAATGGCTTTTAAAATATCGTTAATGGTAACTAATCCTTGAATAATGCCATATTCATCTACCACTAAGGCAATATGATTCCCAGTTTGTTGGAATAATTGTAAAACTTTTAAGCCCAAGGTACTATCAGGAACTAATAAGGGTTGTCGTAAAGAAGCGGTTAAATCAAACCGTTGACAGGATAAACAATGAGATAATAAATTATTCACCTGAACAATACCTAAAACCTCCTCTAAACTGCCTTGACACACGGGAAAACGAGTATGGGTACTATTAATAATTTTATGACGATTAATCTCAGCCGAATCTTCTAAATTTAACCACATAATTTCCGGCCGCGTCGTCATTAAGGTACTCACCTTGCGATCGCCTAATTGCAGAACCCTCTCCACCATATCGTGTTCCACTTCCTCAAACATTCCTGCTTCTTTCCCCTGTTTCAACATCACTTTAATTTCTTCTTGGGTCACAGGGGGTTCCGTAATGGTGGTGGTAATCCCCAGAAAGGATAAAATAAAGTCCGTAGAAGCTCCCAATAAGTTGACAATGGGATAAACTAAACGAGAAATAAATAACAACGGAACCGCCATTAATGTGGCAATCCCTTCAGGATCACTCAACGCTAACCGCTTCGGGACTAACTCCCCGATCACGAGAGACAGATAGGTTAAACTAACGACCACAAGGGTTAAAGCGATCGCCTCACTATGAACCGTTAACCCAGGAATTTTCTCTAAAATAACCGTCAGATGAGCGGCCAGATTGGCCCCTCCATAAACCCCTGCTAAAATACCGATTAGGGTAATACCGATCTGAACGGTTGATAAAATCTGATTGGGGTCATTAGCCAATTCTAGGGCAATTTTTGCCCGTTTGTCCCCTTGAAGACTCAGTTGTTCTAAACGAATTTTACGAGATGACACTAGAGCTATCTCTGACAGGGCAAAAATAGCATTTAAGAAAATTAAAAGAAGGATAATTAAGAATTCGCTTGCCATCGAAACCATAGGGACTTGATCTCAGCTTGGGTTTAAATTTGCTGATCACTTCTAGTATCAACCATTAAATACCTGAAATACATGGTTACAATTGGTTAAATTTTCATGAAATCATGACATTCACTCAAAAAAAATGTAACAATAGATACAGAAAATAAGTTCTAAGTCCCCATGCTTCCCTAAAAATCAGCAGGAGAGGCAGAGGGTAAAATCGGAGGAAAATCAATTATGAAACTCTCATTTCGTGGAATCAGCTATAATCACGACCCTATTACCTTAAAAACCACTGATAAGGAAGTTGAAGGGACTTATCGGGGTGTTCATTGGACAGATCATCCTTATGGCAACTCTCGTCATGATCATGGACTCAAGAATATGACCTATCGGGGTATCCATTATCTACAGAATTAATTTGTTTACTTTCATTCCCTTAAGACAATTTTATGGAACTTTTTAGGAATAGCTAATATGAAATTTTCGCAACGTCGTCTAATAGAAAAAAATCAGTCCCATAGCTTAGATATGGGTTATGAAACGGTAACTCAACGACATCGTGGACAACGGTGGAAATATCAGTATCCTAGACATATTAGACCTCATTTTTCTACCTTATCTAAACATTGTCTTGTTGATTCTCCAGTGATAATTCATCAGGGATTAGAAGGTCAGTTTTGTCCTATTTCCACAAAACCGACGACAAAGGATTTCGGTAGTGAAGTTAATCAAATTCATTTACAAAATGTTTGTCGAAACTTAGAAAGACGACTGAAAAAAGCTCAACTCCAAGGGGATGAATGGTTAATTAATTTATTAGAAAAAGAATATGAGGATCTGGGTGAATTATGTATGATTGATAGTTGAAACTTTCTCCCTAACGATAACCTGATTGATGTGATTATTTTTGTAATCTTGAAGCAGTTTCTAATTGCTATTTAGACTTACTACAAGAAGGTCCTGTTGGTTGAACCCCTAAACTTAAAATTAAATCATCACTATTACTATCCCTTTCTCGATCATTATGAAACCCTGGTTCATGATTTAGACTGCTGCTGGTAGAAATTTGTCTTTCTCCATCTTTACCCAGAAAGGTAATTTTAATGATACAACCTTTCGGGTTTGATGTTTTCCAATTTTCATAGTCATATTTAGAATTATAGGGCGTTAGGGTCGTTTGTTTTGTGAGAAAACAGTCGATACCTAAAGGAACTTGATCTCGACCAACATCTGCAGGAAAATAGCCTTTTTCTGTTCTAAAAGCTTCTAGTTCTCGTTTGACACACCCCATCTGTAGTTTCGCTTCCCCATAATGAAACTTATCAACAGTTGCTACATAAGCTGGTATAGCAATGGTGGATAAAATGGCAACAATAATTGCTGAAATTAATAATTCTAATAAGGTAAAACCTTGATGATATTGTTGTTTTTTGGGGTTAGTTAAAATCCATATTGTAGAAGTGAGAGAAAACATAATCATATTAACTTTATAAATTTGACTTCAGTTCAAACTGTCTCTTTTGTCTGATGAATAGGATCATTATTCTCACTGTGTCCAGAGAAAAAGTTGTGGGTTGATTGAGTACATAATTAGGAGGTTATGGTCAGGATACCCAGATGTGATGGAAATCATATCATGGTTGTGATTTTAATTTGAGTTAATTTTTGGTTACAATGAAAGCTGGTGTTTACCAAAGATATTATGGAATGGCAAGAAATATCAGGAAGTTCTGTATTAGTCCCTAAGTACCCTATGGCTATTATTCACTTTCTTGGGGGTGCATTTGTGGGAACTGCCCCTAACTTTACCTATCGTTGGTTACTAGAACAACTGGCAAAAGAAGGATATGTTATTATTGCAACTCCTTTTGTTAATACCTTCGATCATTTAGCGATCGCTCGTAATGTTCTTAACCGTTTTGAAAGTATTTTAGATCGCTTACAAACTCAGAATCTATTAGGACAAGGTTATCTTCCTATTTATGGAATTGGTCATAGTATGGGATGTAAACTACATTTATTAATTGGCAGTCTTTTTGCAGTTGAAAGATCAGGAAATATTCTCATTTCTTTTAATAATTATCCTGTTAAAAAAGCGATTCCTTTTTTAGATAAAGTTGAAATCGAGGATATTTTAAATTTAGAATTCACCCCTTCTCCTGATGAGACTAAAATAATGATCGAAAAAGATTATGAAATTCGACGTAATTTACTGATAAAATTTACTCAAGACACCATTGATGAGACGATGGTATTAACACCAATATTGACGGAAAAGTATCCTAATTTTGTGGCTTTACAAAGTTTGTCAGGAAATCATTTAACTCCTTTAGGTCAAGAAATTAATTGGCAACCAGGAGAGGTTTTTACTCCCTTAGATGCGGTAGGACAATGGGTAAAACAGAGTTTTTCCCGTGATTTATATCGTCTCAAGGATGAAATTTTACGGTGGTTAAATCCTGCTAGAATTATTTAATTATCTAATATTACGATAGTATTTATCGGACTCATAATATATACCTAACTCCTGTATAGATTATCTTAAAATAAGATTAAAGTATTGATTAGTATCAATTAATACTTTTTAGTTTAAATCAGTCCTTTCTATTTCTTTTATTATACAAAGTTATAAAAATTAAGTTTTGAAAATTTTTTTTACTTTATCTATAAAACCATCAATAATTTTTTCAAATGAGACTGAGAAAAAATATTTAGGATAGACTGAATTTAGTCAAGGAAATTGAAGTTTAGGATAATATTATGAAGCCTTTGATTCATGCAAGTTTAGTTAGTGCTTTTTTTTGGAGCTTATCATATCCCGTATTAGGAAGCACTCTGGTCACACCGAATCAACCGTTTTCTAGTGAGTTTATAGCGTTTTCAGACAATGTTGGCAGAGGGGTTTCTTCCCACGGACCATCTACTATTCAATTTGAACAAACAGCAGAACGACTAACAACTAATTTTACAGAATTCGGATTTCCTGATATATTTGTAACCAGCGAAAGTAATCAACTAGATTCGTCAAACTGGACACTTAATTTAGTCTATGAAACTGGAACAAATAATGGTTTTATCCCCCCAGAAATCTTCCTAGCAGGACAACCTATTAATCAGTGGGTAATTGATTTGGGAAGTTTTTTTAGTAATGAAAATTTAGGAATTCAACTCAATCAACCCGTGGAATATAATTCTGCAACCATCAGTTGGTTTGATGATGGAAATGTTGTTTTTGAAGAGAGTGCTTTGAATCGGATTCTTTTAAGCAGTTCTCCTACAAACCTGATGGGACAATTTATTATAAGTGGTTCCCCAACTTTTGATTTAGGAGCGTTTGGGAATGGAATTGATCAGGCAAATATTACGGTGGAAGTGACGGTTACATCTGTCCCTGAATCTTCTATCAATTTGCCATTTTGGTTGGTTGTTCTTGGGTTTATAGGAATGTCTAGACTATGTAGCAATGCTAAATCAAAAGTAGTGTAAACGTCTCATTACTACTACCCAAGATGAGATTATTGTTACCCTTATGGAATGACAAAATTCTACTTGAAACAAAGTATTTGTATTATTTATCTCAGATTTTTAGGGTTTCTTGAACACTGGATAAATTTCCATGAATAGCTAACCAAATACACGGTGGATCAACACTGGTAAATGTCACCTGATGCTTTTGATGAGCTTCGATTAATAAATAGTCTCCTTCTGTGAGATTAATTGAGGTATTATCAGAGAATAATAGGGTAGCTTCTCCTTGTAATAAAATGACCCATTCATCCTGTTCTTGATCGTACCAAGTGTCTTTAGGGGTGGTTTGTCCTGTGGAAATAATACGCTCAACTTTTAGATTTTTGTTGTTGATAATAGTCTCAAAAATCTCTTGATTTTTAAGCAACTCAGGAAGTCTAAAAATATTATCCATTCTAAATTCTACATTATTGATTATCCATTCTCCATTCTCCATTCCCAAACCCCTATCCAAAAGACACAGGACAGGATATACTCTTGTCGGGACTGTTGATGGATAGAAACATGGTAGCGGTAGCAATTCTGGCAGCAGGTAAAGGAACACGCATGAAGTCTAACTTACCTAAAGTATTACACACTTTAGGCGGGCGATCGCTGGTACAACGGGTACTCGATAGTTGTTGTCTCATTGACCCATCTCGAAAACTGATTATCATTGGTTATGAAGGGGAACAAGTCAAACAGTCTTTTGATGATATTTCATCCCTGGAATTTGTTGAACAAAAGGAACAATTGGGGACAGGACACGCAATACAGCAATTATTACCCCATTTACAAGACTTTGATGGAGATTTATTTGTTTTAAATGGAGATGCACCCCTATTACGTCCTGAAACCTTAGAAAATTTACTTCATATTCATCAAAAACATAATAACGCAGCCACCTTATTAACGGCTAATTTACCTAACCCCAAAGGGTATGGACGAGTTTTCTGTGATGGAAACAATCATGTTAGTCAAATTGTCGAGGATCGTGACTGTAACGCAGCACAAAAGAACAATCATCGGGTAAATGGGGGAATTTATTGTTTTAATTGGCCACAACTGGCGAAAGTATTGCCAAAACTGTCTACCAATAACGATCAAAACGAATACTATTTAACGGAAGTGGTACAGTATCTTAATCCTGTCATGGCCGTTGATGTGGAGGATTATTATGAAATTAATGGTATCAATGATCGCTATCAACTCTCCATTGCCAATGACATTCTACAAGATCGCATCAAAAAACATTGGATGAGTGTGGGAGTTACGATGATTGATGCTGATAGTATTACCATTGATGATACTGTTATTCTTGAACCTGATGTGATCCTCGAACCCCAAACCCATTTACGAGGGAATACCTCTATCGGTGCAAAAAGTCGTATTGGTCCGGGAAGTCTGATTGAAAATAGTACCATTGGGGAACAAGTTACGATACTGTATTCTGTGGTGAGTGACTCAGAAGTTGCTTCTCACTGTCGTGTTGGCCCTTATACTCATTTACGAGGAGAGGCGAAAATAGAAGAGTCTTGTCGTATTGGTAATTTTGTGGAGATTAAAAAGACTCAAGTAGGAAATAAGAGTAATGTTGCTCATTTATCCTATCTTGGGGATGCAACCTTAGGCCAACAGGTTAATGTGGGTGCAGGAACTATTACTGCTAATTATGATGGTGTTAAGAAACATCCAACGATTATTGGCGATCGCACTAAAACCGGAGCAAATAGTGTCTTTGTTGCACCAGTTACATTGGGTGAAGAGGTAACAGTGGCCGCAGGATCGGTTGTGACAAACGATGTACCGGATCACGCTTTAGTTATTGCAAGACAACGACAACGTATTATTGAAGATTGGAAGGCGAAAATAGCTCAAAAACAATCATAATTGAGAACTTGTAGGGACATAATACGATGATATCCCTACTTCTAACAAGCGATCGCTTCTTTGACAGTAAGATAAAAGAATGAAAACAGATACTATCTTCTATCGTCTTTTTCAATGTGTATAAATTACCCGGTTTAAGTCGCAAGGAGGTAGAAGCAATGTTTAGTTTAGATGAATTAAAGCAAACCCAATATTTTCAAGATGTGCGTGAAGAAGCGCGTGAAGAGGGGAAACTTGACAAAGCATTAGAGACTGTCCCTCGTCTGTTAGCATTAGGATTAACCATAGAACAAATTGCTCAAGCTTTACAGTTAGACATTGAACAAGTCAAAAAAATACAAAACAATGAACAGTAATCACTAAGAACATAATCCTATGATGTCCATTCTTGTAGGGTGGGCAAAGACTGAAGATCCTTTATGATCAGGTTAGGTAATTAATTTTGCCCACCGTTTCTATTGAAGAATAATATAACGATGATGGTGGGCAATGATAGACAATATCTTGATTAAGCTATCAATTAGTCCCATTTGCCCACCCTAAGTCTAATTTTCTACAGCAGACGTAATTAACATTCCTGTCAAAGTTGCAAAAGAACTTTGAGCTAGATCCCTAACAAGATCAGGGGTTGCTTTTCCTTGGAGACTTAAGACTATTGATCCAACTAAACAGAGGATTAAGGTAAATGAGAGAACCTTTGCAATGGTTACAGTTAAGGAATGCTGATCATTGTCTGGTTTGTTGGGTTTATTGGGTTTTTTGAATAACATAATACATTTTTGAACTCAATACAGGGTGCATTTAGGCTGGCAGCTTGACACCTATATTGATCAGGATAACGCAAAAAATCGTTTTTATGCAATATTTAGAAAAACTCATATCTCAAAAAACCATTAAATTTAGTTCTAGGTATGTAAAAGAATTGTCTAACTTAATCACTTAGTCTATAACTCAGTCATTAAGTCAGACACAATTAAAGTCAACGCTGAGGCAAGGTAAAAGGCAACAGTCAAGAGTTGTAAGCTTCGTAACACAGTTTTTAATCCACAACCGTTTACTTATGTTCGACTACTTAACTCAGTCTTCAGTTCAGACATCGTGATTTAATTTTTGTCATGGCTTTAAACTCTCCATATAAGTCCCTCGGGGCATTAACCCTTGTTACTGTTTCTGTTTCTTCTAAAATCTCTTCAATCTTTTCCTTAATTTGTCTCAAAGTTAACTGTTCAGTTATAGCTAACTCCATTAAATTTCTGCGGTTCATCTCACTCTCATAGCAGTTTTCAATTGGGTGTATCAATATTTAGGTTGAGTGAGTGTGGGAAGTGTGGGAGGGGTAGGGGGAATTTGGATTGAGATCGTTAGTCTATTGATATGAAAACTGCTATCAAGTTTAGCGATCGCTTGACGTGTAACGTCAAACGTTATACGTCACAGCAACAGAAGGATAACGCAGGTTTCAACGCTCATTGCTCTATCAAGTTAAAACTTCTTAGTTTTATTATTACAAGCATCGAATTGCTGTGTACACGCCAATACAAGCTTTTGTATGTTTGATCTTCCTTCACTATGTCTGGTGCTTAAAGCGATTGTGTTAAAGTTGACCAATGAAACTGTCTAATGTGACACTGTCTGACGTATAACGTTATCCGTCAAATGTTGATGTAGAAGGTGTGTTCTTGCAAAATCTCTCTAAGCTCCATTAACAAACTTTCCAATTGAGCCTTTTTAGCTTCATCCTTCCAAGCATCCGATTTAATTTTTGTCATGGCTTTAAACTCTGCATATAAGTCCCTGGAGGTCTTAGTCTTGTTTACTGTTTATGTTTCTTCTAAAATCTCTTCAATATGATCTTTTATTGGTCTCAAGGTTAACTGTTCAGTTATAGCTAACTCTATCAAATTTCCACGATCGATCTCACTCTTGGGTTTAGCGATCGCCTGACGGATAACGTTATACGTCAAACAGTCAAAAGAATAACGTAGGGGTCAACGGCCGTTGACCCCTACAAGATATAAAAATATTCATCTAAATCGGGTAATTAATTAATGAGGGAGTAAGTTGGGAAAAAATAACTTGATCAAACCTGAAACAAAGGCCAAGATAAAGCCAACTGCAACAAAACGATTGATAAACTCTTGGGAATCTAAACGTTGATTGATCCCTTTCAGTTCTGTTTTCACTTCAGCAAGTTCGACTTGCACTGTCTTCAGTTGTTCCAGTTTGGTATTTACCGAAAAATCAGGGGTTTGAGGTTCCCCGCCGTAAAGCGATGCAGCGCGGT
>JBFRWG010000124.1:0-16270 GCA_051439445.1 Crocosphaera sp. | reverse complement strand
TGCACTGGTGATTGTTTAACAGAATGCAAAGTTTTGTAACAGCAAAAAAATCAGTCCATCGTGGGGTTTAGGAGTAAAATAGGTTTATATTGTTGTTTACGCTTTTTGAGCAGGAGATGTGAGTTTATTCTGAGAATCACGGTTGAAAGAGGCCCTAAAAACAGCGAAACGCCGTCGGCATGGGGATGTTTGACGGACGTTTCTTATGAGCTTCTTTTTTTCGGAGGTTCTCTACCTTGTCAAGATAGTTTGGCTAGAAGCCAAAGGGGGTGACAGATAAGAGATTGAAAACGGATTCAACTTTAATAACGGATGTAACCCGCAATGACTCTATCATATCAAATTTTGCGGGACAGGCGAATTTTTTTGTTTTTTTTCCTCCGTTGTTAATTTGAGTGGTTTTTCATTATTTGTAGTCGAACTGGATTATCGTCGGTTTTCTAGCTGTGTTCAACTTACGGTGGCATTGATTAACGTCGTCAAGCAAGTTTCTTTGACCATTTTTGTTGAAAAACGCAGTGGAAAACATAATCTCATTGCGGTCTGGCCGCGTAGAATGCTTTGTTTTGTCATGGATTCAAGACTCCCCTATGCTCTATTAGTTCACTCTCTAACTATAGAGTAATGTTTGTCGTGGGAAATCGAGAGCCGTCAAAGTCATCACTTGAAAGGATTAGCAAGCAAGTTGTAGAAATAAAGAGTAACTATGAAGAATCAACTCATCAACGGATTAAAGCGCATTCAATCAACCAACTTAGATTTACCATTAGTGCCTCTCAATGGGAAGAAGCAACCCCTAGGGGATAATTGGCAGAATCGTCCTTTTAAGGCCAGTGAACTGATAGAGGCGATCGCTGAGGGGGGAGTAACGGTTCCCATCAAAGGAAAGACCAAAAAGATACAGTTGCTCGGTTTTGGCATACTGACAGGGCGACCGATGAGCATCAATGAGAAAACTTATTACCTCATGGCAGTAGATCAAGACGGTCCGTTGGTTATTAATAAGATCAAGGAGTTATCCGGTGGGTCCGGTTTACCGACCACCGTGGCTTTTACCTCTGGTCGCACTGGACGCTGCCAATATTTGTATCTTGTGCCAGAACAGTTTAAAGATGCCATCCGAACCAAAAAAATTAAAGCAGGAATGGGGGAAGATGGAAAACCCGAACTGCTTGAACTGCGTTGGTCGAACTTACAATCAGTTTTACCCCCATCGGTGCATCCGATTACGGGTCAATATCATTGGTTAGAAAATTGTGCCATCGATGAAGTAGAAATGGCGATCGCCCCTGATTGGATTATCTCACAAATGTTAATCACTCACACCTCAAACCCCACAAGGGACTGGTGGGATGTGAACCCACAACCGACCACTGATTGTAACAATGTGAGTGTGGAAAATCCTATGGAGATCACAGTTCCCGTACCGGCACCAGTTCCCTTGTTGCAATGTTGCCGTAAAGAAGTCAGGGAATGGGTGGCAAAAGGAGTCCCTGAAGGTTCAGGGCGTAACGATGCAGCCATTAACGTTGGGTTAGAATTAATTGGGGTTGAGCGATATTTGCTTTCCATCGGGCAAAGTTACAGTGATTCGGCTATGTCCTTATTCCATGAGTTCTGTCAGCGTAGTGGGATGACGGCATCGGAAGAGGAAGAAAGGTACCAATGGTGCAACAAGACATCGAGTGACCCTAGCTGCCCTCCAGAAGCCATAGAAGCGATTATCAGGGCATGGTACTGGAAGGAAGTGGTTCAACCAACTAGACCCAAAAATCAAACACAGTACAACGTTCAACAACACCGAACAGGGGAAAGTAAAGATAGCTCAGAAAAACCGAAAATGAATCTACTTGAAGCAGTCAAAAAGATATTAAGGGAATTCCCCCAAGATTCTCTACAACATATAGCCCTAATGACTTTATCAGCCCAAACGGGTTATAGTTACCGTGAGCTAGAACTCTTAGCGCGAACCATAGAACGAGAAGAAACAATCGATGAAGAAACTGCCGTTGCCATCGCCTCCCTAGGAACCAATCTCAACCTGCATCAACAAAGATTAGATATTACTAAATACCTAGAAAGTGACTTTGGGGGGTTGATGCTTGATGCAGCGTCTGCTATCCCTACGGCATCGGAATATCTATTTAACACATTATTATCGGCCGTGGCATCCTGTGGGGGAAGCAGTTCAAGGATAGTAGCGAATCCATCAGGAGGTTATGTACAGCCGTTAATTATGTGGACGGGTAATGTGGCTCATTCAGGACAAGCAAAGACACCACCCCAACAAATTATTATTCAACCATTGCTCGACTTAGAAGAGGAAGCCAATCAACAATACGAACAGGAATTAAGAGAATACGAAAAAGACAAATCAGGGGATTTAACCCCACCCCTGAAAAAACGCTATGTTCTGAGTAATACAACCTTATCCATGAAAATCCGCATACATGGGGAAAATAAACGAGGGTTATTAGAATACATTGATGAATTAGCCAGTGATTATCGTCGTCTTAATCAGTTCAAGAAAGGTCAAGGGGATGATAGGGAACAGGAACTAGCTTTATTCAATGGTAGCCACATCAGTTATGACCGTAGCGATACGAGATTATTCATCAGAAGAACAGGGATTAGCAAGACTGGAAGTATTCAATGGGATACTCTAGCACAATTAATGAGTGAGCCAAGTTTCGTTGAATCAGGGTACATGGCGAGGTTTTTATTATGCAGCATTGGAGAAGCTCCCCCAAGACTCTTGAATTTACTCTGTGAGAATGATGGAGTGCAAAAGTTGCAAACAGCTTTGCGCGAGCTCTATGAAAAAATGGGACAGTTGCCAGCACAAGATTACTTACTAGACTATGACGCTAAGGTACTATTCCAAGCATGGAACCATACCCTTGTTGATGCCACTCGTCGAGAGTCTAACTTTGGTTTCAGCTTGGTTTACGCAAAGATTGAGACTTATACTTTGCGCTTGGCCTTATGGTTGCATCTGGTTAATTCTCTACTGAGAGGAGAAACACCTCATTTAGTGGTTAATGGTCAAACCATGAAAGATGCTATTGAAATTGCTTCCTTCTATTTAGGCCAACAAAAATTAATTTGGGCCCATAACGATCCTCATAACAAGTTAGAAGGGATGCTGCTCAAAATCCATACCAGCGCACTTGAGTATTACCAGCAAACTAAAAAAGGAGTCAGTGCATCCTGGGCTAAACAAAAATTCAATGCCCTCAAAAAAATAGCCACCGATAAAATTCGTCTCAAATATTTTCAAGTATTAGCCAGTTGTGGTTATGGAGAACTAACTGGTAAGGGAAAATCTATGCACTATGTTCCTTATCAAGAAAGATTAGTTATTAATGGGTTAAATGAGTCAAGACAAATTGGTGAAAATAGTGTGTTAGGTGAAAACTTGGTGGATTCACCAAGCTCTGTAACCAATATACCATCAGTATTTCGTCAAAAAGTTGGTGAAGTTGATGAAAAAACTTACCATTCAATATATGAACCACTTGATGGTGAAAAAAGGAAACTAGAAGAACTCGATTCTACAAGTTCAAATGAGCCTATAAAAGATCACCAAAGCACCAATAAATCTCAACCGAATCTTGAGCCGACAAGCATTACAGACTTTGGTGATCCCCCTCAAACCCCTCACCAACCACCAAAGATTGAAACAGTCAAACCTCACCAGTCAAACCTCACCAGTTATAGACAGTTTCCATTTACTAATGATCCATCACAGGTTAATAATCTTTGTGTGACAGCTAGAGGTGAAAATGAGAAAACAACACTGGTGAGGTTCGACTGTTCATTGGTGACTGAAGTTGAACCCCCCTCAACGAATGCAGACATCGAGGGGTTAATGAAATTACTTGATGATTTAGAAAGTGATCCCAATGTTCATGATCAAGATGAGTGGTTAGAGATAATCGCCGTTGCCGAACAAAAAATTAGTGCCATAGATGACTTTTCTCAACTGTACCCCGACTACTGGGCGCGAATCTGGGCTGCGCTTCACAGCACCATACCGACAGATGAACCCTCTCCAGCACCCACCCTTGATGAGTTAAAGTCAATGCTACTCACCTCTTGTACCTGGGTTCAACTTAAGCAACTACAGAAGCAGCATCCCAAAAAAGCCAAAGCGGCCTACACCGCAATGGAACCATCAGAACAAAGTCAAATCGATGCGATCGCCGCCACCGAGGTTAACCAAGATGTGTATAAATATGTTGGTCCACAACGTCTTGTCGATGGGGTCAAATTGGAAACGGGAACCCTTGTGTACTTAGATCCTAAGTCTTGTAACAAAAACCGACTCCACCTGAAAGTCCGGTTATTGCAAGGAATCAATCAAAGTTGGCAAAAAGTAGTGGAGATATCCAAGGATGCCCTACTTGCCGTAGACAAAGCGGTAAACGATGGGTTAGATGCTATTGAGGGACATCAAGGGAATCTACTGGATCGATTAAGCTAGAGGACGCAGCCATGAACAAGAAAATCAATCAGGCTTCTGCTATGCAGCAGGAGTCACAGGATACTATTACCAAAATTAAGGCTATTTCCTTGCATCAACCGTGGGCATCGTTGATTGTGATGGGATTCAAACAATTCGAGACACGTAGTTGGCCCATCAAATATCGAGGTAAACTGGTTATCTGTGCCGCTTTGAAAAATACTAAGCAGCAGCAATCGAGCTATGAGGCTAGGGCCTCTTCATTGGGCATTGATTTAACACTGCATCCTTGGGAGAGTTTACCACTAGGGATGGCGCTCGCTGTGGTTGACCTTACCGATTGCGTTGAGATGACCCAAGAGTTCATCAAGGCACAATCAGAGACTGAACGATGTTGTGGACATTGGGAACCGGGCCGCTTTGCTTGGAAACTCGACAATGTCAAACCATTGCTACAACCAGTGCCTATCAAGGGGAAGCAAGGATTGTGGAAGTGCGATTCGATGAGTCAAAAAGCTAACATCTAGCCCTAGACAAAGATGTAGCGTGTGGCTCGCTCAGAGACCTCCCGTGAGATATCTGAGTAACTGTCCGATTGATGAGGGTGAAAGTCCCTCCCTCGAAGGTTACGAGTGACTCAAGACCTACCCACAGTGACCAAACTCGGAATTTTGGAGGCTGAAGCTGGGAATAAGGACGCAATCAGAATCCGACTGCTGGATACACTGGCGTTATAGGAGTCCCCATGATGAAACAGAACCTAGAAAAGTGACTTAAGCCTAGGCAGGCAAAGCAGAAAGAGTAGCATCCCCTGACCTTATCGGAGTAATGTAACCCGTCAGCATTTTTCCACACGACTGACAAAACCTTGGGTTTCCGATAGTCAAAGCGGTTCCATCTAAAGGGACAATCAATCATCGGACGGAACGAATAAAAACGAGTCTAGAGTCTCAGGAAATAGTCGAACCCTGAGTAGGCAAGACGAGATGCGGAACTCTCTCTATGGCAGACAGAGCATGGCAATGCCTTGTTAAATACGCCTTAGAACCAGCACATGAACCACTTTTTCACGCCAGAAGCTACGGCTTCAGACCCGGACGCTCAGCGCACGACGCTCAAAAGATTCTATTCAATCATCTACGCTCCATGTCAAACGGAACAAACAAGAGAATACTTGAGCTAGACATTGAAAAGTGCTTCGACAGGATTAACCACACCTCAATTATGGAAAGGGTTATAGCCCCTCAGTCAATCAAGATTGGGATATGGAGATGCCTAAAATCAGGTGTCAGTCCAGAATTTCCAGAACAAGGAACTCCCCAAGGGGGGGTGGTAAGTCCATTATTAGCTAACGTCGCATTGGACGGCATAGAAGACATCCATTATTCAATCCGATACGCGGACGACATGGTGGTTATTCTAAAGCCCTCTGACGATGCCAACAAGATACTCAAGGACATAGAGGAATTCTTAGCAGTCAGAGGATTAAAGGTAAGCAAAAGAAAGACCAAGCTGGTTAAATCGACAGATGGATTTGATTTTCTAGGGTGGCACTTTAAAGTACAAACCAACGGAAAGTTCAGATGTGTCCCATCAGAGGACAATTACAAAGCCTTCCGTCAGAAAGTCAAGGAAATCGTCAACTGCTCGAATTATGGGGCTAGGATAAAAGCTAAGAAATTAGCCCCTCTAGTCAGAGGATGGCGCAATTATCATCGGTACTGCAAACTGGACGGCTCTCGCTTCTCCTTATGGAGAATGAACCATAGAGCATTCAAAGTCTTCAATAAAGAAAAGAAACTGAACCGATACACGGCAACAGAGCTTATTAAGAAGGCTTTTCCAGCAGTACCATACAGTGAAAACCGCCACGTCAACGTCAAAGGGAATAAATCGCCCTACGACGGGGACACCGTTTACTGGAGTAAGCGTAACAGCAAGCTCTACGACGGAGCAACCTCTAAATGTCTGAAAAGACAAGACCATTCATGTGGACACTGTGGATTGAAGTTTACGGATGATGAGAGGGTACACCTCCACCACATAGACGGAAACCATGATAACTGGAAACCCAAAAACTTAATGGTAGTCCATCAAAGCTGCCACCAGTACATCCACATGGGTAAGACTGTCCAAGTCTAATTTGTCGGGAGCCGGATGCGATGAAAGTCGCACGTCCGGATCTAAATGAGAGGGGCGAAGCGTAATAGCTTCCCTCGACTCAACCCATCGCTCCCGACGAAGTTGAGCAATGGTTGCAAGGTTCGGATGATAGTGATGTTATTATTCCACAAATTGTGGACATCCAGGAACTGACCGATGATGAGCAACAGGAACGGCTACGGTTAGAGAGACTTGTTGAACGTGCATTTTACTCGGCTGGTTCTGCCTTAGCTCAACTGCGACAACAAAGATTGTATCGTTCTACTCATGGGACTTTCGAGGATTATTGCCAGGATAGATTCAGCTTTACGAGAAGGCACGTTAACTACTTAATTTCTGCTGCTGCTGTGGTTGACAATCTGAAAATGGGAACCATTGGTTCCCAAAATTTGGAAGAGAGGGAAATGCTAACCAATGGTTGGCAAAATTCAGAAGAAGGGAAAATGGGAACCATTGGTTCCCAAAATGACTATTATCTAGAATTGGACTCAGAGTTGATTTTACCAACGACAGAGCGTCAATGTCGCCCCTTGAGTGCTTTAGAGCCATCCGAACAATTATCCGCATGGAGTGAATCCGTATCCCAAGCCGGGGGGAAAGTTCCACCAGCGCGTCTGGTAGCCGAAGTGGTAGCCAAAATGCAGCAGCATTCCACAGTGTCTAATCCTTGGCGGGTCGGTGAAGTGGCCCAAATCGTTATCAAGGGGAACCCAGACCTCAAGGGGAAAGCAGGATGTTGGGCGGTTATCATTGCAGTGAATGATTTTAGCTGCTCTGTGCAACTATGGAACGGCGAATATCAGGTTAAACTAGAGAACTTGAAGGAGCTACCCTATTCTAATCAGCAGCAAGAAGTGGTGAGGAAATTGTGCGCTCGCATATCGAGAATCAAACTAGATGAGGTTGAGCAACCAGCGAGGGATTTTTTAGCAGGACTGGGACGGTTGAATCGCCCTTGGTTAACAGAGATCGAAGAAAGCATTCTAGGGGTCTTAGAAACTCAAATGAAGCAGTAGAAAAGCCAAGCTTTTCTACTGTACAATATAGGATGAAGTGATAAAGTAGAGTGAATGACCACCGCACAAAAACCTCTTTTTTCCATACCAGAAATACCGTTATTGTATTCAGCAGTAGGATGTATCTGGGGAAGTTTTCATGAGGATGAAAAAGAAGAATCGCCCCCGTTTCTAAACGGAATAATAAAAACGAGCGATGATAAGGAATTCACAGCTTATATCAAAAGGAAGACATGGGAAAGATGGGTAAGGACAGGGAAGATTAATCCCGATGGAGGAAATTATTTCCGAGTCTATTTTAGAACAACAAAAGCAGGAATAATCAATAAAATTGAATTAATTAGTGTTATAAAAAATACTTTCCCCAGAGAAATAGAAGCCAAAGGAGAAACTTTAGAAGACCCGAAAGACTTGTTCAGAATTAGAGGAAAAATTCAAGAAATAGAAGAGCAACGATTTTCAATCAGAATAGAGCGGAATGAAATGGCCAAGGAGGGAATTCCGAAATTTCAATACTTTGACTTAACCATAAAAGGGGAGTTACCTAATGAGGCTCAAATTGAGCAGTTTTGGGAAGTAATGTGTATCAAAAACAGTAAACATCTAAAACTAATAAAAGGGAGATGGATTAATGAGGAACTAATAAAAAACTGGGACTTAGAGTTAGAAAAACAAGGAACGCCACGACCGCCATCGGACAAGAAAAAGAACAAGAAACCAGCTAAAAAATCAAAAGAAAAACCCATTAAACCAACAGTAATAGAGAGTCCAATTATCATGATTAATGGAAAACAACCAGAAATAACAGTGAAGTTCACCGAGCGTCCTGAATTACCAGAGCAAGGGAAAAAAGTTTCCTTACAGGTAACAGGGGAAAACGGGATTATTGTCAAAGGGGAATTGAACCGTAAAACTCTAGCCAAGCAGGTACAAAAGATAGATAACTTTGAGGACTGGATAGGAGCTTTTTCCGGGCCAATATCAGAAATCACCTCGGAAGGAGTAGTAATCTTAGAAAGAGGTTCTGTACAAATCTTTGAGAGGAAAAAGAAAGTTAAATCTTCTGAGGAGGAGCCTATTGAAGTCTCTCAATCAAACTAATTGAGGCCATCTTGTCTCATGGGAGAATAATTGATAGTTAAGATTATTAAAGATAAAGAAAGAGGGAATTCATTTATGAAAACTGAGCAACAGCAATTATTAGAAAAGGCTAGGAAAAGTTGATAAGCTGCTGAAATCGTATGGGACATATATTACTGTTTGAATCGAGAGAAATTGCCGAGTCGATTGCCTATTCATTGAGAGGAAAATGGGATGAATGCAATAGTGTTACTGTACAATCATTAGATTTTTCAGCATTAACATTGGCTTTGTCTTTATCGGGAGCTTCATTGTCTCAATATTGCTATCTAGGAGAATACTGTTCAATTAACTCAGTTCAATTTCCTGAACAAGTGAAGGGTAATCCTCTTGAGGTAATAGCTGAAAAATATTTAGAGATTGTTCAGAAAAAAATAATTAGTTTGATTCCTGAAAAATTTAAAAGTTGGCATAATTTTTGGAGGTTATTTATTTCAACTATTTTTATCTTTACTCTGATTGACATCGGTCTAAGGGTTCTGAATTATGAAGGGGATGTTTTTTTGACAATTTTCCAAGGAATTGTTAAAAAAACATCGGCTTGGGCAATTCTTGTCAGTTGTCTTTTTCTGATAATCTTATGGGTTTTAGAAAGAAATAATAAATTAGAAGAGCCAAATAATTCAGATGACAATCAAGAGCTACTAATTTCATCAGTTTATCTAATTATCGTTTCTACTATACTAGCCATAGCCAGTTTAAAGATTCTTCAAGTTTTGGTAAATTAATAATTATTATTATCCAAAATTCCTAACTTTTAATATAGCAGTTCCCATACTTGTGAGGTACACAACTTTCTAGTTTTAGGAGTCAGGAGTCTCCGAGTCAGGAGTCAGGAGTAAGAACTCAAATATTAAGTGTACCTCATGAGTGTGAGAAACGCTATAGAAGGAATGAATGAAGATAAACGAATTATATTAATGATATCGATTGGGAGTAAACTGACTAATAAATTTCAATTATTTACTCAACAAAAATGATTAAAGTTTGTTAAGATAAAAGGAGATTTAAGAGTTAGCTAATGAGACCACTACTTTGTCTTTATAGATAATTAATTAATTTTGTTGTCAAGATTTTAGAAATGAGAATACACGAATTTAGTACAGGAATTGCTGTGGGGGGAACCCCTGCTCAATGGTGGTCTAACAGGTTTACAGGTTATATGAATCTCACTTTAGATAAGATTCCCTCCTCGGTACAAAATACCATTTCTCATGGTTTATTCAAAGCAGCCGAAGGTAGTGTCACCGGAGCAGTAGAACCGGCTCTTATTGGTCGGGAAGTTAAATTCGGAAATGATGCTTGGTCCGTTCTGGCAACCGTCACTCCAGCTAAAGATGAGAAAGGACGAACCATCTCCACTTATCGTTATTTTTTAACAGAAGGAATCGGTAATTTAGGACATTTATTAAACTGGTATATCAGAGAAGCTAAACAACCTGTTTTTAATCCCTTTGAACACAAGAAAGTCGGAGATTATTCTCAGTATGAGCCTAACCAAACTAAGCAGCCAAAAGATCCTTTATCTAAATCCGTGTGGCAGGACTTATTAAACTCAGAGAAGGGGATTCTTGTCACTCCTCATGATTTAAAATCGACTCCTTTAATTCTACATGAACTAGCCGAAAGAAGAAAAACTAATAATGATTTAATTGCTTGGGCCTATCAAATAGAAGGGTTAAGAAAACCTAGCTATTTTCAAGCTATTCATCCTGCGAGTGCCAAAGCAGAAAGGATTTTCAGAAAACAATTACAAAATGGACAAACTCCTGACCGTTTAGTAGAAGGAGAATATCCTCTCAAAAGAATCATTAATAATATTGTTCATCAAGGTTCTCTAAATTTAGAACAAGCTCAAACCTTAGAAAAAGCTCTCAATAATCCCAGCTATGATAGAGATTTTTGGTCCAATTCAGTCTTTGAAAGTTTAGGATTTTCGTCTTCTCCTGAAGTGGATAGTAAGGGCAGATTATTTCTGCTTAAATCTTTGATTATTCCTGAAACTCTCCCTGATTTTGTTTTTTGGTTGCAGAACAACCCAGACTTCAATGGAGTTCTCCAAGAATTTAGTCATAACCTTAATCAACAAGTCTCAAAATTAGAGTCTATAAAAGATAATAATCAGAATCTGAAACTTCTTGAAAATGCTGTCTATGGTATTGATTCTACCATGACTTGTTTCAATAAATTACCAGCTTTTTCTAACTGGTTAAAGCAAGATAAAATGGCAGTGTGGGGGTCTTTGTATCAAAGATATTATCGGCAAAGGATTATCAAAGACCTCAAACAAATTTCGGGTAATTCGGAGGATAATATTGTCTTTTTGAACAATCCGAATTGGTCTAAATTGACTCAAGATATTCAAGAACTTTTTGGTAATCAAGACAGTTATCAGCCTAATAGTCAATATCAATTTCTGAGGGATTTTTTTGAAGAGATGGGAGATAATAATAACCACCCGAAAGCCGCTAAACTTGATTATAGATTAGCCATGTTTTTTGAGTATATGGCTCAAGGGTCTTGTTCCATTGGTATGTGTAAGAAAAACGGATTTTATATTACTCCTTCTCAAACGACTTGGAATTTCTTTGGTAACAATCTTCAGCTTAACCGACAATTAACTTGGCGAGAAAAATTAACTAAATCTCCAACAAGCTTGGGGAAGTTAATTAAGAATCAACCTCAGAAGAATGGAACCCATTTAAAAATCCACTTTCTCAACAGACATTAGATTCAAAACAGAGACATTTATAGTAGATACATTACTTGATGTGTTTTGTGGAAGATAGCAACTAAGCTAACAATTCAAACTTGGGCCCTCTATAAATACGAATAGGATTACCCCGTTCTAAAAAGAGATGAATTTGCCAACATTCTTTTTCTAATTCTTTTTTTTGTTGCTCTTGTTTTGACTCTAATCTTATTGCTAACTTGGCTAAAGCTAATTTTTTATTCAGATATTGGCTACGCTCTTCTGATGCTGTGACACTAATACCAGTAGGAAGATGAGTAGCTCTAACTGCTGTTTCGAGCTTGTTAACATTTTGTCCACCTGCACCCGATGAACGCATCGTGCTAAACCTCACCTCATTACTCGAAAAATGATTATTATTCGTTACTGAATTTAAGGCGGTGACTCCGACCAACCAGTTTTTGCGTTTATGATGGGGCCGAAAGGGGCTTTGACAAATCCATTTTATTGTCCCTTGCCAAGAATGTATAAATTCAATCATTTCTCCACGGCCACAGTTATTGTCCTTGACTTGTAAACTAATTAAAATGGATAAAAAAGTATCAGGTTGCTCGCCTAAAATCGATTTAATCACTCTACCGTTGAGCTTGGCTTGATTGGCTTCTTTAAGAATTATTGCTGCCAATTTTCCGACAAAATAGGCACATTCCGATGGACCTTTACCTGAACTAATTTGTAACCAATAAGATATTTCTTGACTCATAATAATAATGAGAATTGCTGCTTAATTTGAGATATTCGGCTCATTCCAAGGTTGGCGGGCTACTCTCAATCGCATAACTCCTGGACAACGAATTTTTCCAGGTGAGCGATCGCCTTGAGGGACGCATTAGTTTTAGCATCTTTCTTAGAGGTTTCGATGGCACTCGTTTCAATGAATGGTTCATCTAACCATTCAATCTGACAACGACAGAGCCAATCATTACCGACGGGATGGTAAAAATAATCAGGGCGTTTCATTTTCAGCCGTTGCAAAGTTTCATGCAAGTAACCGTGCTTGAGATTTATGGGCAACTTGAGGCACTTCTGAAAGGTCAACCGCTTCTATTTCTATGTCAGGGTGGGGTTCATCAGTTGTCTCGGCGGCAACCTGATGGGCCAAATCATTGATATCGTGCAAAGAACTTTCATCGATGAACTGAGGTGGCACTAAGCTCTGATCTAAAACCCCCTCCAACAACAAATAATTAGCCTGATGTTTAGCTGCTTGTTTATTACTGGCGATACCAGGTGTGGCTGTGGTTTCCCCCTCTAAGATCGACCAAAAGGCAAATTTACCATTAGGGGTGGTTTTTTCGATATATTCTACTGTGGTCTGCTGAGTCGACGCTGCTATCTGAATAATTTGGGTAGCTTCTACTTGTTTTTCTTCTAAATAATCTAATATATTGTGTTTGAGCAATTCTTTATTGTCTAAATCGTTATAGTCTCCAAAGATTAGATAATATAAATCAATCGGTTTGATAGTTCCAGATTCTATTCTAGAAATAGCTTCAGGTACGATTTTGTCTAACTTTGAAACCCTGAGACTGTCTTTGACAATTTGGGAAAATTCTTGCTCAGAAAGGTTCTCGATTTTTCCTTTATCCCGTAAGATATTCACGGTTTCATTCAGGCGTTGGGAGCGGAAATGTTCATCTCGTTGTTCTTTGACTTCACTGCGTTTGTTATTAATGTGGTTAGCGATCTCCTCCAATTCTTCTACAGTATAAGGCGATTCCTTGCCCTCTATGAAAACTGCTTTGATTATACGGTGGTTAACGTAGTCAGCCACCCGACGAATGGGGGAAGTAAAGTGGGTATAAGCGGGTAAGGCCAGGGCAAAATGACCAATGACCGCCGGGGAATAAGTGGCAGGATTTAACCAACTTTGTAGCTTCTGTCTCACTAATTCAGGTAATCCCAGTGTCGTCAGGGTTTCGATTAACTCTTTGCTCTTGGGGGCGATCGCCGAAGCGGTATGGTTCCGATAGAGCAGAGGTAAGCGATGCTTTTCTGCTAGACTGGCCACTGCCGTATTGCCCAAGATCATGAATTCTTGGATGATTTGCTGTGAATGATATAACTTGCTGCTAACGATTCGTCCTTCTTCATCTAAGTTGACTCCACCAACGCTGGTTAGTCCTATGGCTCCCACATCTTGCCGTTTCCAAGCTAATTTTTGCGCCCAGAGTTCGCAATAACGCAGCATTTGGAAGAATGGCGATGAGGGGTCATGGAGAGTAGCATCAGCCGTAGAGTAAGAGAATCGCTTAATACTGGTTAAATGGGTTAAATGTAGCGAAGTGTTTTTAATATTAGCTGAGGAATCCAAGCTAATGCGAATCGTCACCGTCAGACGTAATTTGTCTTCTAGGAGAGATAATTTATCCTCTGACAGTTCATGGGGAAACATGGGTTTGTTGAAACTCGCCAAATAGCGTGTTTCCACCTGTGAGAGTGCCATCGCTTCTAAGGATGAACCTGGTTGGATAATAGCCGAGACATCAGAAATATGAACCGATATCACCGCCCCTGATTGATTGGGTTCAAGCCAGAGAGCATCGTCGAGGTCTTTTGACGTTTCGCCATCTATTGTCAAACCGAGTACCGCTTCTCGGTTAGCAATGGAGATATTATTGTCTAGTAATTGTTCTATTTCTTGACGAATAATTGGTAATGCTTTGGTCACTTTTTCTTCTAGTCAGTTAAGATATATTAAGGTAAGGGTTAATTTTTTGAGTTACTAACTCTTCCCAATAATTGACTTCAATTACCCTAATAGTATAACATATTGATTGAATCAATTTAAAATTGATTCAAGGTTTTTTCTTGACTTAATTAATGAACTGGTATCTGGTATCTTGTCGTCCGAATAAAAGAGATTTGTTCTTAAAGCAGTTGGATTTTGAAATCGAGAAAAATCAACTTGGAAATTTATTTTTAGATATAATTTCTCCGAGTGATGCTATTTATAAAGACATGGTACTGCTCCACATTAGTGATCTGCCATCAGCCCAAATCCATCTAAAAAAGATTGAGCAGTTTCATTCATATAGAACCGAGGGCTTTATCACAACCTCAAGTCAAACAATTTTTAGACAAGTAAATTTAAGGATAAGTTTTTATATGCTAACACAATCAGATTTTTTTAAAAAAGATTAACGGTCTGAAAATTATTGTTATTGGGAGTGGTTTCGGAGGACTGTCGGTCGCTATTCGATCCCCAAAGAGATTAAAAATTAAAATAGTTAGTAAATTATTTCCATTTTAACCTAAATTGTCATCAACATGAAAATACCATTATGCGATCGCTGTCTTTTCTATTCTCATAACCCTTATATAATCTGTTCTCTGTATCCCGATGGAGTCTCTACAAAATCTTGTCTAGATTTTAGACAAAATCCCAACAAAGAGGAAATCCTAGAAGAACTTTGGAGTCCTGAAGGCTATACTGTTGATAATAATGGGGACTTACAACCGATAACCGAGGATGACGATGATAATCACCCTGAGGGTTACATTTTAAACTATTATGATGGGGAATTAGTCGTCACTAAACCGTCACCATTAACGAAAGAAGAACTATTAGAATTAATCGATTATCATCCTATTTTTACTGGAGTTTGTCCTCAATGCCAGTATAAATTCGATAAAGACAATCCTCCTCAAATACATTGGGACTGTCCGAATTGCGGTTGGATTGATGATTCAGTTTAAAGAAATTTCTTTCTTCCCCTACGATCCCAGTGAGATCACCTTTTTATTCTCCTAATAATAAAAGCTATTACTTAAAAAGAAAATGAATGATTATGATTCCATCGATGCTTTCGATATTCTTGACTCTGGTATAGAATTTGATTGGACAAATTGGCAAGACATTAGCTTATTAATTCTTGTTATTCTTTTTACTATTGGTGGAATTATTTATGTCGTTTACGACTTGAAACATGGTAAAAATAAGCCAACTCAATATTATAATAGGAAAACAGGTAAAGTAGAGAAAATTAAAGAATAAATAAATGTTATCAAAACACTAATTATCTCTCATGGGACAGCATCAAAAACCAGTAAAACTGATTTAACTGGACGTTTAATTACATTACCATCTGTTGATTTTTTTCCATAAAAGCTCTTACCTTGATAAAAGAAAGATGAAGAACTACGCCCATCTAAGTTCATAGCTGAGGTAACTTCTTTACTTTCTAAAAAATCTCAATAAAATCTTGACAACATGGGGTCTAACTCAGTTATAATCACAGGCCGGTTGACTATTAATCATACTATGAACAAAGACCAACTTGTGAAGGCCATCGCCGCCGAAATAGATGTATCTGGTGGCAGTGGTAACGAAAGTGCTAAATGCTTTGACCGAGACGGTTATGGAAACCGTCGCATCAGGAGATAAAGTCACCCTCGTTGGTTTTGGCTCTTTTGAACCACGTCCTCGTAAGGAACGTCTTGGCAAAAACCCACAAACGGGAGAACCGTTGACCATCCCTGCAACCACTGTTCCTGCTTTTAGTGCTGGTAAAATTTTTAAGGACAAAGTGAAACCATGAATTTCGAGCCAACTGTAACTATTGATAGAATGATTTTGCCTACTCAATAGAACCATAAACAATGGCTTGTGCTTGTGGTAAAGTAATTGAAGAATAACCGTCCTTAAAATTTGAATAACATTGGCTTTTTAATTGTTGGTATTGGGAGCCATTAAATTTTTTGATTCCCCAAGTATCCTTTAGTCCTAAACAC
>JBFRWG010000123.1:0-3477 GCA_051439445.1 Crocosphaera sp. | reverse complement strand
TTATTGGTATTATAAGGGGTATGGAAAGAATACGTGCAAAATCAGCCACGGTGTAAAGTTTTGTAAAGCCCCATGTATATACGCATCCTCCCTTCGCCATGTATATACAGGCTTAAACATTGCCTAGTTTGCTTTCTTTTAGGCAATGTATACTAAAGATAGGAACGTTTGATTGAGAGTTTGACCTAGCTTGATGGCCACATCCCAACTTCTGTTTTCGGCAAAGTTAACTCGTTCTAATCCTCCACCAAAGCAACCGTCAGAACGAGACAGGGAATATTTGCGTCCTTATGAAGTAGAGGCCATGATCCATGCAGCCCGAAAAGTGGGAAGACATGGAGTTAGAGATAGTGCCATTATTCTACTGATGTTTCGACATGGACTGCGAACTGCGGAGTTAGTTGCCCTGAAATGGTCGCAGATAGATTTAACCGGAGGCTATATTGAAGTCCATCGGGTAAAACATGGTCATGACAGTATTCATCCCTTACGGTCCCCTGAACTGCGAGTTTTACGCCAAATCAAGCGAGATTATCTTGAAACCCAGTATGTATTTGTATCTGAACGCAAAGCTCCCCTCTCAACCAGAACAATTCGACATATTGTAGCCAGGGCGGGTAAGTTAGCCCACATATCAGAACCGGTTCATCCTCACCAACTTCGTCATGCTTGTGGCTATTATCTAGCATCACAGGGGCATGACACTAGAGCCATTCAAGATTATTTGGGACATAAAAATATTCATCATACTGTTCGTTATACTCAAATGTCTCCCAGTCGCTTTGAAACTTTTTGGAGAGACTAATCTCAATTAAAGGATAATAAATGTATGTTTACTCTTACTTTAACTAACGTCTTGTGACTTCAATTAACGCTTTTACTATGTCTTCTCTACGAATCAAGAAGGAAAAGCCAGGATAATATCCTAGAAATGTTTTTGAAAAGAATGGCAACTATTCACAAAAAAGCAAAAGATAAACTGGAAGAAATAAGACAGCAACACCAGCAAACAAGTGACCAACTATTATCCACCTTTCAAGAAGTCTTGCAACTGTTGTCTGATGATGACAAACCGGAAAAACCACAAGAGATTTTAGAAACAATACAATCAACTTTAAGTGCTAATGGTGGATTAGACCAACTTCTCAGTCAATGTGAAGCAATAACGGCTTATAAGGGCAATAATTACTATCCGCTTCTCTGGCGATTCTATAAAAGTCATCGAGCTACGTTCTTTCGATTAATAAAGGCGGTTGAACTAGAATCAACCACTACAGATAACCGATTAATCAATGCTCTCAACTTTTTATTAGAAAATAGCCATCGAAGAGGGGAATGGTTAATGGGAAAAGTTGATTTATCATTTACTTCCAAAGAATGGCAAAAAATCGTTATAGTCACTCAAAATCAGACTCAAAAAATTGCTCGTCGTCCCTTTGAAGTCTGTATTTTTTCCTACTTAGCATCCGAACTAAAATCGGGAGATGTCTGCGTTAAGCAAAGTGCTTCTTTTGGGGATTGGCGTAAACAATTAATGCCCTGGGATGAATGTCAGTCAATTATAGAAGATTACTGTGGTTTATTAGATTTGCCTAACTGTGCAGATAGTTTTATTAAACATCTAAAAGATTGGTTAATAGAAACAGCTAATCGTGTTGATGAAGGTTATCCAATCAATGAGCAAGTTATTATTAATGAGAAGGGAGAACCGACTTTAAAGAAACTCTTAGCTCGTCCGATTCCAGAAAGCTTGAAAAATTTAGAGGCGATTATTGCTGAGAGAATTCCTAACCGAAACCTGATTGATATTTTACAAAATGTAGATTATTGGACTAATTTTACCAGACATTTTGGACCATTAAGTGGTAGTGACCCCAAACTTAAAAATCCCACTGAACGTTATTTATTAACAATTTTTACCTATGGTTGCAATTTAGGAGCGTCTCAAGCTGCTCGTCACATGAGGGGAATAGTAAATGCGAAATCTCTCTCTAATATTAATAGTCGTCATATTAGTATTGAGCAGTTAAATCGTGGGCTGACTGATATTATTAATCGCTATAATGTCTTAGATTTACCTCAATTTTGGGGTCAAGGCGATTCGGCTGCTGCTGATGGGACTAAATATGATGTTCAAGAGCAAAATTTATTATCTGAATACCATATTCGTTATGGTGGATATGGGGGAATTGCTTATCATCATGTGGCGGATAAGTATATTGCTTTATTCAGTCATTTTATCCCTTGTGGGACTTGGGAAGCTGTTTATATTCTTGAGGGACTTCTTCAAAATAAGTCTACACTTCAACCTCAAAAAATTCATGGTGATACTCAAGGTGCGGAATGCACCGCCGCTTGCTAGCTCGAATTCAATTCGAGCTAGGTCGGCGGTCAATCTACCCCTGTCTTTGCTTTATCTTATCTTTTGGGGATTCAATTAATGCCAAGAATCAGGAACTGGCAAGACTTAATTTTTTATCGTCCTGATAAAGAGACTGTTTATCAACATATTGATTCTTTGTTTAAAGACTCTATTAATTGGGAACTTCTAAGAACCCATTGGACAGATTTGATGCAGGTAGTTTTATCCATTTATACTGGTAAAATTTCTAGTGCTGCTATCCTCAGAAAATTAGGCAACTATAGTCGAAAAAACCGCTTATATAAAGCTTTTCGTGAATTAGGTCGAGTAATTCGCACAATCTTTTTATTGGAATATATTTTTGATGGTAAATTGAGACGACAAATTACCGCAGCCACAAATAAAGTAGAGGCTTATCATGGTTTTTCTAAATGGTTCTTTTTTGGTGGAGATAGTATCATTAATTCTAATGATAGAGAGGAAATGGAAAAACGCATCAAATACAATGATTTAGTCGCTAATGCGGTTATTTTCCAGAATGTTGTTGACTTAACCGAGGTCTTCCAGCAACTTCAAACAGAAGGCTATTTTTTAGACAAAGAAGATGTTTCTGCTTTGAGTCCTTATTTAACCAGTCATATAAAACGGTTTGGCGATTATTTCCTTGATTTAACACAAACCCCGACACAATTAGATGATTTGATGGTTTTAACCTTTTAATATAAATCTTCCCCTCTGGCAAAAAGTTCAATAACTTCTGTTCTGGTAATATGATTTTTTTTGGCAATTTCTGCCAGCAATTCCCAGGCTGTATCCGTTAATCTCATGCTTCTTAATCGTTTTGTTTCTCCTGCGTAGTCAGGAGTAAAGGTTCCATCTTCTGCGTGTGGTCGTCGGGGAGATTTCTTTCTGGTTCCTTCATATTGATTCATCGGTTGATTCTTGGACTTGCTTTCCTCCTAGTATATACATGGTTGAACACTGTATATACATGGTTTATTTACAAAACTTTACATCGTGGCTGATTTTGCACGTATTCTTTCCATACCCCTTTTTCTTACAAAAATGGGATGCTCCCACTTTTTTATTCAAGAACATGAAAAGTAAAAAGGGAG
>JBFRWG010000122.1:0-14559 GCA_051439445.1 Crocosphaera sp. | reverse complement strand
TATCTGCTAATCCAATTTTTGCAAAAGCGTGGGATATTCCGATAGATGATGAGAAAAAAATAGAAAAAAATGCTTTATATAAAAAAATGGAAGATGCTGAGTTAGTGCTACGTTTTTTTGCTTTACGCAATATTGACAACTTTCGAGGACAACTAGAAAGCTTTTTAGACTTATATATGAAAAAAAGTGCTAATTTTTCAAAACAAGATATTGATTCATTAAGAACAATTTTTTTAGAAACTATAAAGTTAGGTTTTGATATTTATAATGATAATTTATTTCAACCTTATGGAGCTAAAAAAGAGCAAGCTTATAAAGCTTATTATGACGCTGTTATGGTTGGTTTTAGTAACTATTTAGATCAATCTGATCTATTAATACAAAAAAAGGAACAAGTAATCGAAGAAACTAAGCAACTGTTGGAGAATAATTTAGGTTTATTTACTGGACAAGGTAAAACAAAAAGTGATCTTCAAAAAAGAATTAGATTATTTCAAGAAATGCTCAAAAAAATTATTGAAGAGTAAATGTAAATGTTCGAGTCTATTTTAGAAACGGTTCAAGAAAATGTAGAAACTGTTCGTTCTATAATTCGCACTAATGAAGAATTAAGAAAACTCCTTTTTTCAAGAGACTTCATTATAGATGAAGATAATCATTATTATCAACAATTATTATTAATAAAAAAATTAGTTCCCAATACAGTAAATTGGCGATTGTATGATCATTATTCGGTTGTGATAAGACTTTATGCTATTTATGAACAATTTGTCAAAGAATTAATTACAGATTGGATAGATTATTTACCTGAAATTTTTTCAAGCTATTCCGAATTACCCGAAAAAATTAGAAAAACCCATCAAATAGGTGTAAGTCGGTTACTTATGGAATTACAAAAAGATAAAACTCGTTTTGAACATCTTTCTGTTGAGAAAGTAATTGGTGGACTTTATTTAGGACTTACTAAAAATGAAGATAATTTTGAATTACTTGCTGATGCTTTTATTTTGCATGAACAAAATTTACGAAAAGAAGTCCTAGAAAGTTTATTATCCCAAGCAGGAATTTCTGACTCTTGGAAATGGGTAGAAAAACATCGAAAGATAAAGGATTTTTTAGGTAATGAAAATACAGCAGAAGGTCAATTAAAAGAAATCATTAATTATCGTAATGATGCTGCTCACGGAAAAATTCTTCAGCTTGATAATGTTTTATCATCAAACAAAAATCAATTATTAGACTTCTGTACATTTATTGAAGCTTTATGTCAAGCATTAGCTGAGTTAGTAACTTATAAAATTGTAGAACAACAAAAATCAATAGGACAAATCAAAGAAATTGGTAAAATTAGTAGATGGTATGATCAATCTCAAGCGTGTCGAGCAAAACTTCAAAATACTGAGTTATCAGTTGGTGAAGAACTATTGTTAGTGAGTGAGGATACAGCTTATTGTAAATCAGTTAAAATTGAAAGTATTAGGGATGAACAAGAAAGAGACAAGCAAAAGATAGATATAACAAATGAACAAGAAATAGGATTAAAATTTAATAGTAGTGCAAAAAAAGGACTCAGTATTTTTCAATCTCAAAATAAGTAAAGTACAGAATATGTCCAAGGAGAAGAACGAGATTGTATAATTGGGTTAACGTTAGACTGGAAACTTTTATTAGTGGTTTACCTCTTAAAACAAGATACCATAAGAATAATATCAGCACGTCCTACAACTTCTACAGAAAGAAAACAATATGAAATTCGATAAACTTAAACAGCGTTTACATCAAGATAGACCAAAGATTACAATTAATTTAGAAATTCCAGAAGATGTATTAAAAGACTTACAAGAAATTGCACCAAAATTAGGCTTTTCTAATTATCAAGCTTTAATTCGTGCGTATATTGGTCAAGGTTTAAGAGTTGATTTGGAAAAACTCGACAATGATAGTATATCAAGTTTAATTGATAGTTTAAGAAAACATGGGGTTACTGATGATGTTATTGCTGCTGCTGTAGCTGATACAAAACAATCTTAAATGTATTTGTTATTATTTAGATAGTGATTATATTAGGAATATTAAAATGTTATTAAATGGAAAACCCTTAGATCAAATTACTGAAAGTGATTTACAAGGATTAATTGATAATGAATATGGAGAAAGAAAGACTATAGAGTATAAACGAGAAGTTTATAAATTTGATGATAGTGGAAAACGAGAATGTGCGCGAGATATATCCTCTTTTGCTAATACATCTGGTGGTTACTTAATTCTTGGGATGGATGAGAACAATGGAATTCCTATAAATTTTAATGGAATACCAACAGAAGAAACTGATCAAACTATTTCGAGAATTAATAATATTATTCGTGATAGAATTAGACCAAGTATTTTGGGATTAGAAATTGAATCTATTAAGATACAAAATAATCAATCAATTATTATTATTTATATTCCTAAAAGTTTTTCTTCACCTCATGCTGTTTTAGAAGGATCTCTAACTGATCATAAATATACATTTCAATATAGAAATGCTAATGGAAAATATGCTTTAGATGTCGATGAAATTAGAACAGCGTTTACAGTTTCTCAAGGTTTAATCGATAGAATTCGTGATTTTCGTCGGGAACGTCTCAGTATGATTATTGCTGACGAAACTCCAGTTATTTTAGATAAAGGTGCGAAATTAGTTTTACATTTAATTCCTTTGAATGCTTTTGGTATAAATAGCAATATAAGTATAAATAAACTTCAAAATTTTGAACAACAAAATTATAAATTCTTTAAACCTCCTTATTCTCAACTTCCTTACAATGGGGGTTATCTTGGAAAGTATAACTTAGATGGTTTATTAAATTATGGATATGATTCAAATAATAACTCAAAATATAATACTTATTTACAAATTTTTAGAAATGGTATAATTGAAGCTACTACCAAGAACTTTGCTAATGATCATTATGGTGATTTTGAAGTTAAAAAAGTAAATTTTATTTACAAAGACTATGAACAAGAAATTATTTATTGTTTAAATAATTATCTTCAATTACAACAACTTTTAAACATACCAACACCGCTCATAATTTTTTTAAGTATGGTGGGAGTAAGCAGTTATATTATGGGATGTGGTTGGCCTTCAGAGCAATTTTTTCGTCATACTATTGATCGAGATAATTTAATACTTCCAGAAGTAATGATAGAAGATTATAATTTTGATTTATATACAGTGATGAAACCTATCTTTGATACAGTGTGGAATGCAGCAGGATATAAGCGATCGCTTAATTATGATGAACAAGGAAACTGGTTAGGAAAGAAATGATATAATGGAGATAGAAATGTCAATACGAATCAAGAGATTATTATGACAGAAAGACAATTTCAAACCATTATTGATAAGTTAACTATCTTAGAAAATAATGATAAAATGTTGTTTCATAAATTATAATTTTATTCAGAAAAACTGGATTTATATAAACAGGTTTCTGATGAAAAGATTGAGCAACTTCAAAAATCATCTGATGAAAAACTAGAAGCATTTAAAAAATCATCCGATGAACAAATCAATGCTATTAGAAGCGAAATAAAAGGATATCAAGACGCAAATAAACAACAATTAAATGTATCATTGGGAGTCTTAGTAACTGCTGCGGTTGCTATTTTAGTTAGTGTGATTTTAAGAATGAGTCATTAAATTTATAAGTTAAAATATAGATAGTAAGTTTATAGTTGAGGATAAGCAAATGACAGAAAAAGAATTTCAAACCATTATTGATAAAATTAGCATCTTAACTGAAAAAGTAGAATTTTATTCAGAAAAGCTAGATTTATATAAACAGGTTTCTGATGAAAAGATTGAGCAACTTCAAAAATCATCCGATGAAAAACTAGAAGCATGGAAAAAGTCATCCGATGAACAAATAAATGCTATTAGAAGCGAAATAAAAGGGTATCAAGACGCAAATAAACAACAATTAAATGTCTCATTAGGAGTCTTAGTTACTGCTGCAGTTGCTATTTTAGTTAGTGTGATTTTAAGTATGAATTAAAGACCCCGTCGGAACAGACAGGGTTAAAAAAAACGGCAGAAGTGCGAAACTTCCACCGTTGCTTGAGGGTTAAATCTGAATAGTTACGAGTCAGTGGCCTTAGCTAAAACGGGTTGTGTATCACCCGAAACTACTTTAACTTTGCCATCTTCACCGATATCAACCACTGCGATATCGCCTTCACCCACTCGTCCGGAAAGAATCTCTTCAGCGAGAACATCCTCTAGAAGACGCATAATGGCACGACGTAAAGGTCTTGCACCGTAAGCAGGGTTATACCCTTCTTCTACCAGACGTTCCTTGAATTTATCGGTAACTTGTAGAGTAATCTCCTTCTCAGTTAACCGTGCAAACACTTCCTTGAGAAGAATCTCGGAAATCTCCTTGACCTCTTCTTTGTTCAACTGACGGAAGACGATAATTTCATCCAGTCGGTTGAGAAACTCAGGTCGGAAGTATTGCTTCAATTCTTCGTTAACTAAGTTACGAATACGATTGTACTGTGCTTCGGTTTGGTCGTCTTCAAACTCAAACCCTAGGCCACCGCCACCCTTCTCAATGACCTTAGAACCGATGTTAGAGGTCATAATTAATAAGGTGTTCTTAAAGTCCACGGTACGCCCTTTAGCATCCGTTAAACGACCGTCTTCTAAGATTTGCAGCAGCATATTGAAGACATCGGGGTGCGCCTTTTCAATTTCATCGAAAAGCACCACCGTATAGGGACGACGACGAACCGCTTCTGTGAGTTGTCCCCCTTCGTTATAACCAACATATCCTGGAGGAGAACCGATTAACTTAGATACGGTGTGACGTTCCATGTATTCCGACATATCCAGACGGATCATCGCTTCTTCTGATCCGAAGAAATAAGTCGCTAACGCCTTGGTTAACTCAGTTTTACCTACCCCAGTTGGTCCAGAGAAGACAAAACTAGCGATGGGACGGTTGGGGTTCTTTAACCCAACCCTTGCCCGACGAATAGCCCTAGAAACCGCTTTAACCGCATCTTCTTGACCGATCAAGCGTTGATGTAGGGTATCTTCCATGTGCAGAAGTTTTTCGGATTCGGTTTCCGTCAACTTGTTCACAGGAACCCCAGTCCAAGAAGCCACAATGTGGGCGATTTCTTCAGCATCCACAAAGGGTTCTTCGCTTTCCCCTTCTCCTTTTTTGGCAGTGGAAATAGAGCGAATTTGCTCTTTAATATCCATTTCTTGATCCCGCAATTCTCCAGCGCGATCAAAATCTTGGGAGCGAACTGCGTCATCTTTTTGCTTCAAAATGGTGCGCAATTCTTTATCTAATTCTTTGGCCGCAGGAGGCAGTTGAGAATTGATTAATCGTACCCGTGATCCCGCTTCATCGATGAGGTCGATCGCTTTATCAGGGAGATAACGGTCAGAAATGTAACGATCTGAAAGTTTGGCCGCTGCTTCTAAAGCTTCGTCTAAAATTTTCAGCTTATGATGCTGTTCGTAACGTTCCCGTAGACCAAAGAGAATTTCGATAGTTTCTTCAACGGAAGGTTCTCCCACCATCACAGGTTGAAAACGACGTTCTAACGCTGCATCCCGTTCGATGTGCTTACGATATTCATCGAGGGTAGTTGCCCCAATACATTGTAATTCTCCCCTTGCTAAAGCAGGTTTGAGAATATTCGCTGCATCGATCGCTCCTTCTGCTGCACCAGCACCAATAAGGGTATGAACTTCGTCAATAACGAGGATAACGTTTCCAGCTTGACGAATTTCGTCCATAATCTTCTTGAGACGTTCTTCAAACTCCCCACGATACTTGGTTCCAGCCACTAATAAACCAATATCGAGGGTGACGACTCGTTTTTCTTCGAGAATGTCAGGAATGTCCTTGTTAGCAATGCGTTGAGCCAACCCTTCTGCGATCGCCGTTTTACCGACACCGGGTTCCCCAATAAGAACGGGGTTATTTTTGGTACGACGGCCAAGAATTTGGATGACCCGCTCAATTTCTTTTTGTCGTCCCACCACGGGATCGAGTTGACCATCAGCGGCCAACTGGGTTAAATTGGACCCGAATTCATCCAGAGTTGGAGTTTTTGTGCGTCCTGGTGTACCACCACCAGCGGCCACCTCTGCCGTTTCCCCTAATTGACGAATCACTTGGGTTCTAACTTTGGAGAGGTCGACTCCTAGGTTTTCGAGGACTCTCGCTGCAACTCCTTCCCCTTCTCTAATTAAACCTAAGAGAAGGTGTTCGGTGCCAATATAGTTGTGTCCTAATTGTCTAGCTTCCTCTAAGGAGAGTTCTAGAACTCTTTTTGCTCTTGGGGTAAAAGGAATTTCCACAGCGACGAACCCTGATCCCCGGCCAATTATTTTCTCAACTTCAATACGAGCATCTTTGAGGTTAACGCCCATTGATTTGAGAACTTTGGCGGCGACTCCGGTTCCTTCACCGATGAGGCCAAGAAGAATCTGTTCTGTCCCGACAAAGTTATGACCGAGACGACGGGCTTCTTCTTGCGCCAGCATTATTACCTTGATAGCTTTTTCTGTAAAGCGTTCAAACATATCTTTTTTTATCAATCACCTTTTGCTTGCACTTTTTAGCTGATTTTAACACAGCTTTTTTGTCCTTATTATTAATGTTAGGTTTTGTAGCATTCACTACTGTTTTACGATTTTCTGTTGATTTTTTTGTGTTCATTCCTCCATTAATCATCTTCTAGGGTCAATTGTTTTTATGATTTTGACACAGAATTTTTGATTTGTTCACTCAAATCATTAAGATTATCTAAATTTAACCGATAACTTAGGGGATGAGCAATGAGGCGAGCCGTACTTTGGAATAGGGTATCCACCTCCACCAGTCCATTTTCTTTGAGGGTGCGCCCTGTGGAGACTAAATCAATGATCGCTTCTGACATTCCGGTGATGGGTCCGAGTTCCACGGAACCGTAAAGGGGGATAATCTCTACCGGTAGGTCTAGCTGTTGAAAGTAAGTTTTAGCACAGTTTACAAATTTTGAGGCAATTTTGCTATTTGGGGGTAATTCTCTGGGGTTTTGGTAGGGACTGGTTTTGGGTACGGCTACGGACATTCGACAGCCACCAAAGTTTAAGTCCGCTAGATGGGCAACTTCTGGGCTTTTTTCTAGTAGTAAATCGTAGCCGACTATCCCTAATTGTGCTTGTCCATATTCGACGTAAACGGGGACATCTGTGGCTCTAACTAACAGTCCTTGAGCGGTATTGGTGGGATCGGTTATTTGTAATTGACGGTTTTTGGAGTCTAAGAAGGCACTAAAATCTAATCCAATGCTTTTAAAAAGTTGGATGGAATCTGATAATAATGCCCCTTTGGGGAGTGCAATGGTAATCATTATTTATATTTTCTAGGAATATCTTTTATTCTATAATAGTCAAAGCGTGAGTGAGATTAAGAAGCGGTTGGCTATCTTAGAAGCAAAGGAAAAAATTAGTTAATAATAACTAAAAAAGTTTCTACAACATAATCAACAAAGTCTTTGGGAAGAATTTCTCCTGTGGTTTTCCACCAACGACTATTCAAATCAACTGTTCTAATTTGTTCGGCAATAACCGAACCCTTTATTTTGAATCTATCAGGAATCTCAATCATCATTTTAACTTGTGACTTAATGGTGCTTGTCATGGGTGTTAATATGACTATTCCTTGACGTGCCAAATTATATTTAGTGTGACTTAAAACTAGATAGCGTCAGTTAGGGAAGAAAAAAGCAGCATAACCTTTAATATTTTGACCTTTTTTATACCAATTTTTGTAGGGGTCAACGGCCGTTGACCCCTACAATATTCAAGAAAAGCACTCGCCCTATTTTCAGCATCAAAACCCTAGCACGCTTAGTAAAAAGCTCATCTCTGGATTTTTGGCACTGTTATTGTTGCGCAACAGGAAAAAAAGCACTCGCCCTATTTTCAACATCAAAACCCTAGCACGCTTAGTAAAAAGCTCATCTCTGGATTTTTGGGACTGTTATTGTTGCGCAACAGAAAGAACAGCGATCGCTCATGTCAAAATTCTTTTCAGGTGAGCTAATAAGATCAAGAACTGTTTTTTGTTTTTCTTCTGAAAGGATTTCAAATTCCTATATTCTATTTATTATTCATTTCTAAGACATTTAACATCAATATGTTGAACATTTGCTTTGTCTGTACGGAAGTTGCGCCGTATTGTAAAACGGGTGGTTTAGGGGATGTAACTGAAGGGTTACCCGAAGAATTGGCCAAAATGGGTCATACCGTTTGTACAGTTGCCCCTCGTTTTGACCAATATAAAGATGCTTGGGACACCGAAATCCTTCAACCAGTCAAATATGGAAAGGAAACTACGGAAGTTCGTTACTTCCACTCTCATAAAAAAGGAGTCGATCGTATTTGGGTGGATCATCACGTCTACTTATCCAAGACACCCTTAGTCAACAAAAAGTTGTACGGTCCTAAAGCTTCCGTTGATTACATCGATAACGCCGAACGCTTTGCTATGCTCTCCCAGGCAGCTATTGCTGTGCCTTTAGTTGTCCCTTTGGGTCCCGATGGTAGCAAAGGGCATATGGGGGAAGATACCATCTTTGTCTGCAACGATTGGCACACCGCACTTCTTCCCTTGTATTTGAAGGAATATTACCAATCCCACGGTACGTTTTTGAACGCCAAAACGGTGATGTTGCTGCATAATATTGCCTTCCAAGGGCGTTTCCCCATGTCAAAATTTGACGTTTTAAACTTCCCAGAGAAGTATCTAGCAGACTTATCGTTTACGACACAATTTGCGCCTCCCCCATTGGATGAAAAGACCACCGAACCCATTACCGCAATGGAACCAATGTTAATGCTCAACTGGCTCAAGGCAGGCTTTTTAAACTGTGACAAAGCTTTAACGGTTTCCCCCAACTTTGCCAAGGAAGTTACATCTGATCCGGCTGGTGGGGTTGAACTGGACGCTATTGCTAAAGGTGTTGCCTTAACCGGTATTACCAACGGAACCAAGGTGGAAACCTGGAACCCCCAAAAAGATAAATATATACCGACAAACTATGATGCCCAGACAATGGATAAGGGCAAGAAATTATGTAAAGCTGCCTTACAAGAAGAGTGCGGTTTAGAAGTCGATCCAGAGATTCCCCTCTTTGGTTTCATTGGTCGTTTGGAAAACCAAAAAGGTGCTGACGTGATCATGGCCGCTATGCCCCAGTTGGAAGAACTCAACTGCCAAATAATTGTTCTTGGTACTGGATCGCCAAAATTGGAAGAGCAATTAGAATCGATCGGCCAAAAGTATCCGTTTGCCAAGGGAGTCGCTAAGTTTGACCCTGAATTAGCCCATTTAATCACCGCCGGAGCTGACTACTGTTTGATGCCTTCTCGCTTTGAACCCTGCGGTTTGAACCAATTGTACGCTATGATGTACGGAACAATTCCAGTGGTTGCTCCTGTTGGTGGGCTTGTTGATACAGTGCCTCCCTCATTGGGTTTTTTAATGGACAAAATTCCCATGCCAACAAAGCCAGGGGTTAAGGTTTCTGAAGAGCTTTTAAAACAAGGTGTTGAGGCCATGGTTGTTGGCGTGAAAAAGGCGTTAACAGAGTACGGTACGCCCAAGTTTGAAAAAATGCGTCTTGCCTGTATGGGGAATGATGTGTCCTGGAAAAAGCCGGCTGCAAAATACGTCGATGTTTTTGAAAAATTAATGGGTTCCAAGGTTTAGAGTGAATGACCCCAACTATAATTTATGATTATGGTTGGGGAAGTTTTCATAAAGAAACAATTAGATAATGATTTTGAAATTTAGCCCCTTTAACCGACTGTCCCGCTAAAGGAGGCGGTAATTCTATGTTACGTCGTTGATCCCCTGCTTCAATGGTTAACTCTGGTCCATACTGAGTTAACTTAACCTGTTTTTTCTCAAATCCAGGTAAAAATACCTTCACTTGACGATTAGCAAGATCAATGGTGACAGGTTTAGGCGCTTGAGAGTCCCCTAAAAACGCTGGTAAGGCTTCCATTAAAGGTTTCCAGTCTCCTTCATCAATCTTAGGGAGAGAAGACACCGTTAAGGGGTCAAATTCCTTGGCTAAAGGGGTTCCTTGACCTTGGTTAATAATCACACCTCGAACCGTTAACCCCACTTGTTGCGCCCCACCCCAATAATATTTAGCCGCAGCGATCGCTCTTTTCTCTTCTGTGGTCACCAAATAAGCCGCCACACGGTTGCCGTCAGCCAAGGCTGCTTTTCCGGACTGTAAAATATCATTACCAGGGGCATTGTTTAAATCATCCACACTCCAAGATACATTTAAAATAGCACTGGTGATCGGTTGGATAAACGGAGCTAAGGCTTTGCCCACATCAGACTCGGTTAACACCTCCCGAAACCGTCTCACATACCAACTCATGATTTCAGGAATGCTAAACATCCGTAACGTATGTAAGGCACTGTCTCCATCATAGACAATCACATCGTAGCGACCACTGGCTTCGTATTCTCGTAGGGTATTCAGTGCCAAAGCCCCATCCATTCCAGGTAAAACCCCTAACTCTTGCCCATAGACATTCTTTAACGTCGGCGATCGCAAATATTTCGCTTCTAATTCCTTGACATCTTCCCAACCTTGTGATAACAGTTGGCTAGATTGTAAAGCCATCCCCTTCAAATTAGGCTCAATTTTAGTGGGAGTGGTTTCGAGGGTTGTTCCCAATAACTCACTCAATACGGGACTGGCATCTTGAGAGAGGAACAACACGCGAGAACCAGAGGCGGCCAGTTTTTTAGCTGTAGCGATGGCCACTGTAGAACGCCCCGTGCCACCTTTGCCTAAGAAGGTTAAAATCAAAGCCATAAGGATTAAAAATATCTTTGTTAGTGATTCAAACAACTTCTGTAGGGGCTTAATAGTATTAAGCCCCTACGGATTTCTAACTTCGTTAATCAACTGGTTTAAGTTCATCACCAAAAAACCAAGTAGCGGTTTTATCAGCGAATTCCACCACTGCACCAATCCCACTGCCATCAGTCATTTTAAAATCCTTGATGGTGCCTTCCTTGCCGAGTTTATCGACAACGTTACCAGAGACACGATCTCTGAGACGAATTACTTTAACTTTCTGCCCGATTTCCATGCCCAATTTAATAATAGATTAATGAACCATTGATCAGTTTAGCCGAATCTGGCCCCTTATAGACGGTTAAAATTTTATGAAAGTCTTGGGAACAACTCGACAAAAGTATCTGACATTTAATACAATAGCCCTCTAAACTGTGATTTATCGGTATCATTACCTATCTATTATGACCATGACGCTAAAAGCTGGACTTCAAGGATCGTCTCTGAGACGATACCTCGAACTCCTACAAATGCTAGTTGAGAGAAATTTAAAAGGCCGTTATCGAGGCTCATTTTTAGGGGTTTATTGGTCATTGCTGAACCCGCTTATTATGACGGGACTCTATGCAGCCATTTTTGGCAATGCCTTTGCTCAATACTATAGAAACTTATTTGAGTATGTTTTAGCCGCCTTTACTGGCTTAATTGTTATTAATTTTTTCTCATCATCTACCAATCAAGCTTTAGCGAGTGTGGTGGGCAATGGATCACTGTTAAACAAAGTTCGTCTTCCCATTACCATTTTCCCCGTATCGATGATTGTGGCTAATATTTTTCAATTTGTCATGGGTCCATTGCCCTTACTAGCCATCGTCACCCTCTGGATCTCAAAAAACCCCCTTAATGTCATCGGGCTGATCTTTCCCTTAATTTCCTTGAGTCTTGTCTGCACTGGGGTAGGCTTTTTTGTTAGTGCCATGTATGTATTTTTTCGAGATTTACCCTATTTTTATGAGTTAGTTTGCTTTGTGCTGTGGATTAGCTCCCCTGTATTTTACCCCTCTGAGATTGTTCCTGCGGCGGTCAAATCATTCTTACTTCTAAACCCGCTTATTCCCATTATTGAAAGTATTCGTCAGATATCATTATCTGGGGCTTTACCCGATGTTTCCCTAATTTTACATTCATTGTTTAATGGGATTATCCTTTTAGTGTTAGGCTGGATGTGTTTCCGCTCCTGGCAAAAAAACTTTATGGACTTGCTCTAAAGGTTAAATGGTAGAAGCAATTAGACTCGATCAAGTTTCTCTGTGGCGTAGAACCCAAGAAGAGTTTTCTTACGATTTAAAGAAAACTATCTTGTCTATGCTAGAGGGAAAATATCGTCAACCCTCAAGAAAATTAGTTCTTGACCGCATTAATTTGACAGTTCATGCCGGTGAAAAGATTGGCATTATTGGTGCTAATGGGTCGGGAAAATCAACCCTACTCAAAGTGATCACTGGCATCCTCGAACCCACATCCGGTAAAATTCGTGTCAAAGGAGAAATTGCCCCTTTGATTGAATTAGGAGCAGGATTCGATGGGGAATTGTCTGTAACAGATAATATAATCCTTTATGGCGTTATGTTAGGCTTTTCTCGTCAAGAGATGAAGGAGCGTGTGGACTCCATCTTAGAGTTTGCTGATTTGACGGACTATCACCTAGCCCCAGTCAAAGCTCTTTCTTCTGGGATGGCAGCCCGTTTAGGATTTTCCATTGCTACGGATGTTGAGCCAGATATTTTAATTCTGGATGAAGTCTTATCCGTTGGGGATGAAAGCTTTAAACATAAGTGTCAAAAACGAATGGATAAACTTTGGGGACACCATACAACCATTTTGGTAGTGTCTCATGGCTTAGATTTTATTCAACAATCCTGCGATCGCGCCATTTGGCTTGATCGGGGAAAAATTCGCTTTGTGGGAAATACAGACGAAGCCATTCATCACTATCTCACGGCAGTTCAAGAAAATTCAAAAGTAGAATTACAGAATCATCTATGAAAATTTTAATTACTGGTGGTGCCGGTTACATTGGCTCGATTTTAACCCCTACTTTACTAGCGAGAGGCTATGAAGTCACGGTTTTAGATAGTTTTATGTTTGGTCAAAATAGTTTGGCTGATTGTTGTCAGTATGACACTTTTAATGTGGTGCGCGGAGACTGTCGCAATGAAGCTTTAATTAAGGAGTTACTTAAGGACGCTGATGTGATTATCCCTTTAGCAGCTTTGGTGGGTGCGCCTCTGTGTAGTCGCGATGAGGTGGGAACTCGTACCATTAACTACGAAGCTGTTAAAATGTTATGTGATTTAGCTAGTTCTCAACAACGGATTTTGATGCCTGTTACCAATAGTGGTTATGGTATTGGGGAAGCAGGGAAGTTTTGTACGGAAGAGTCTCCCTTACGCCCCATTTCTCTGTATGGCACTACAAAAGTTGACGCAGAAAAAGCAGTTTTAGAACGAGAAAATAGCATGACGTTTCGACTGGCTACTGTGTTTGGGATGTCTCCAAGAATGCGGGTTGATTTACTGGTTAATGATTTTGTTTATCGTGCCTTTTATGATCGCGCTGTAGTCATTTTTGAAGGGCATTTTAAACGGAACTATATCCATATTCGGGATGTAGCTAAGGTTTTTGTTCATGGTATTGAAAATTTTGAAACTATGAAGGGAAAACCCTACAATGTGGGCTTAGAAGATGCTAATTTATCTAAGTTAGAATTGTGCGCTGAAATTCAGAAATATTTACCAAAGTTTGTCTATTTAGAAGCCCCCATTGGAGAAGATCCTGACAAACGAGATTATATTGTTTCTAATGCTCGCATCCTGAAAACCGGCTTTGAACCAGAATGGCCACTGAGTCGGGGCATTCGAGAATTAATCAAAGGGTATACCATTCTACGCAATAGTGTGTATTCCAACGTTTAGCTTATCCGACGGGAAGCCCCGCACTGATCTGCGGTACAGTGTCGGGATGGAAGTCGGGTCAATGGAGGGACCGAAGGGGGCAAAAATCGACCTCAGCCAATGTCCTTCCGCTAATAGTTTTGTTATGAATTCCCCTCCCGGCGATGCCCCGAAGATTGACAAATCTGAGAAATTCGCATTTAATCTCTTCCTGGCGAGAAATCCCCGATTGAGGAACGAAAATCGAGGTATTTCTCGCCAGGGCAGAATCTACTGGGGAGACTTTTGATTCTGAATATATTTCTTGATAACTTCTAAGGGCGCACCACCAGTAGAAATTACACAGTAGGAACTTGACCATAATACAGGTTTGTAATAGTAGGTATAGGCAATCTAACCCAACTCATTAAGTATAAACTAGAAGAGTCCGATGGTGTTTTTGTCGAAGTTCCTATTAAAATAGCCCCGTCTCAAACTTGCCCTAATTGTGGCAAGAAAAAGAAAAAAGAGTTGTCCGAACGAGTGCATCGCTGTGATTGCGGTTGTGTCATCGATCGTGACGCAGCGGCCGCAACAGTGATGGTAAATTACGCACGGGGGCTGGGAACTAGCCTCCTCAATCGTGGATCTCAGTCCTCTGAGCAAGCTCACACACCCAAGCGGTGTGGAGGGTTTGCTAAAGATTGGGAGTTGAAGCGACAGAAACCCCAATCAAAGC
>JBFRWG010000121.1:0-5296 GCA_051439445.1 Crocosphaera sp. | reverse complement strand
TCATTAAAGTACCGAACCAACCTACATAGATGCGGTTGTTGGTGCTGGTTACCCACTGACAAAACTGTTCCCATACGGAAACGCTCTCGCGTTGTTGTAAGGTGGTTGTCATTTTGGTATAATTCCTTATTTATTTGTCAAGGTACGTTTTGTATTGACACCCATATACTAAAACAATTTATCAAGTTTTGTAAAGATAGTTAACGAAGGTTTTTCTTATGTAAATTATAAAGAGAGCTTATTCTTATAGGCATAAAAGACAAGTTCCCACCTCAAATACAAATTCGAGATGAGAACGATATTGCTAAGTTGCACATAGGGAGTGTTAAAACCATTCGAGTCGCCTTTGAGCCATCCCATGAAAAGACGATGGCTTTCATGCTCCGGTGTTAATTCAGGTAATAGCTTTTTTCAGCTTCTAGTTGCTGTAGTAAACGACTTTCCCCTCTAGCCCTAGCAACTTCCAAACGATGTTCTAGACTCTTGAGAATGTTAGCACGATGAAGACGTGCCACATCTTTTAATTGTTGTTGATTATAAGTCACGACTCACCTCCGTTTATGCTTTTAAGGACTCAACAGTAACACCCATTTCAGAGGCAAGACGATGCAACATAGATAGTTGACGATGTTGCTGCTTACAACGGTTTTGGGCTAAGAGAAAGCGAGATTTAGACTGAAAACTATCTAAATCCTTGAGGTGAGTATTGATATTGTTATTTAAGGGCATAACGCCTCCTTCTAAATCGTAGTGGACCGAATGAGGCGCGTTCCTTCAGGAGTTTCCTCCCTACTTCCGTCTGTACGATGACAGATGAACGATTTATCCTGTTACACCTTCATGTTAACATTTTCCTTTCTAAGTGACTACTATTTGGCTTTGAGAAAAGGCGAGTCTCCAGCTTTGTCAGGATGAAGGTGTTGAAGGAGAAAATCAACGGTAGTTTGATTAAGCCAGCCTTTTAATACTGCTAAGGCCCCAATTCTCATCCATAGTCGTCCTTGTCCCTGTTCAGCTAAGATAGCCCGCAGTTGATGGTCGTCAATTAAACCTGCTTCCCTAAGATAATAGCCTAAAGACTGAGGGGAACCTTGTTTGGCTTGCTTAATAACTCCCTGCCACTGTTCTGCAAAGAAATCGGCGGTTTGTTGCTTAATCCAGCCTTTATCGGCTAAAATTTCACCCAGACGACGCTGAGGCTGTTTTTTCTGTTCGCTAAGGGCTTCCTCAACTTGATAGGGGGTGACCAGTTTTGCCTGCTGTAAGATGGTTCCCAGGGGTTGTCTCGATTTTGTTTTGACCATGAAAACTCCTCCGTCTTGGTGATTTTACTTGTTAGCCTTATTATTCCCAAATTTATCTAGTAAATTTCACTGAGAGAAAAATTTTTAAATTTGACAGACCATTGAGGTTTGCGCAGCATCAAGTTCTTGACAAATGAACTTTTTGATGCACTGTAAAACATCAAACCCGCCATCTTTTAACCACTTGGGTGCATTTTCATCCCTTTGTACGTTATAGACACAGTCGGCGCGTATTGTCCATTGTGCGATTCTTTCGGCTTTTTCTTCGTCAATATTTCGGTAAATGAGTTGTTCTTTTAGCCAGTCTCGACTACTACTGGTGAGAAAAATAACCCGAATTGAACAATGTTTCACATATTTTTCTTGGGGAGTTCCAAAGGATAAAATGCCCACTAATAAATACAGAAATTCACTAGAAACAAAATCTAAGGGATAGTCTTTTAAAGCTAGGGTAAAGTCCGTTAAAGAGATATCACAGCTATCATCACGACAACGGGCGTTAAGATTAGACTCAATCACCGAAAGTCCCCGATTGATTAGCTCTTGTACTTCACCATAATTAGGGGGTAATTCTTCAAAAAAAGTAAAGGCATTTTCTAAGACCTGACCGATCACATCTCTAGGTAATTCGACAAAATTAATCATATTTTTTGACCTCGCTTACTACCTGAATTCCCTGTTCCGTTAAATCTTCTTATCTATAAGTATAACCCTAATCTTCTTGCCATTACTGATTATTTATTCAACGGTTTAAAATTAATTGTTTCTTAATAAAAGACTCTCAAGGATAAAAAATTAATTTCTCTAGCATATTTCTGTTTTTTTCAAAAGACTGATTAGATTTATTTTTTTTAAAAAAAGATACAAAATACTAAAAAGGCTTGACTATTGTATAATAAGTCTCTCATTAATGATGTGATTATCTAGAACTTTTCTAAGTTTATTGGTTTGTTTTTATCCCCCAATTGTTCTAAAATGATGAAATCAAAGTCAAGATGAGTAATCCTAAATAATAATATGTTGACCCAACTTCAAACAGAACAGTTGAGCATTCAATATTTACAGGCTCTTGAAACAACAAATGAACAAGATGATCCCTCTGGTCAAGATGTTAAAGAAGGGTTAAGAAAAAAGCCTAAAACATTACCATCAAAATATTTCTATGATGATCATGGCTCTCAATTATTTGAAGAAATTTGTGAGTTACCTGAATACTATCCTACCCGAACAGAGGCGAGCATTTTAAGTCAATATGCACAAGAAATTGCTGAGACAACAGGAACTTGTGAACTGATAGAATTAGGGAGTGGTAGTTCAACAAAAACACGATTATTATTAGATGCTTATCAGAATCAAAATAATGTGTTTAAATATATGCCTATTGATGTGAGTGCCGGTATTCTTAAAGAAAGTGCTATACAGTTACAACAAGAATATAACTCTTTACAAATTCAAGGTTTAGTAGGAACTTATGACCAAGCATTAACTCAACTAGAAGCAACTGCTTGGTCATCTAGAATGATTTTTTTCTTAGGTAGTTCTTTGGGAAATTTTAGTCATCATGAGTGCGATCGCTTTCTGGATAAAATCAGAGAAGTATTGGTCAAAGGAAACTATTTTTTATTAGGAATTGATTTACAAAAACCCCCATCTATCCTAGAGGCTGCTTATAATGATAGTCAAGGAGTCACGGCTGCTTTTAACTTAAATATGTTGGCTCATTTAAACCGTAAATTCCAAGGAGATTTTGATCTTAATTTATTTGGACATAAAGCTATTTATAATCAAGAAAAAAAACAAATTGAGATGTATTTAATTTCTCAAAAAGAGCAGGAAATTAAGTTAAAAAATCTCGATATCAATGCTAGTTTTAAAGAAGGAGAAATGATGTTAACTGAAATTTCTCGTAAATTTGATCTAGAAAACATCAAAAATCAGCTAGATTCTAAACAGTTAAAGCCCTTAAAAATATTTACTGATTCTAACAAGTGGTTTGCCTTGATTCTTTGTCAATGCTCACCATAATTTAAGTTGATAGGAACTGAATTTAATCGGTTCCTATCTCTCTAAACTTTCGTAATTAATAAATTAAAAACTGCCATGCCATCCCTTAAATCTCAACTACCACATTATCTTAATAACTATTCTAAAGATTCACTTTTGAGCTATTTTAAAAATGCTTGGGAATTAGAAGATATTTTATTAAAAAGTATTATTAAACCTGAAACTTTTTATCTTAATCCTGATCCTTTAAGAAATCCTCTAATTTTTTACTTAGGTCATTCTGCTGCTTTTTATATTAATAAATTAATTCGAGTTGAATTATTAAAACAACGGATTAATTCTGACTACGAAATATTATTTGAGTTTGGGGTAGATCCTGAAACAGCCGAAGAATTAAATCAAGCGATCGCTCATATTAACTGGCCCAAAGTTGAGGAAGTTTGGAGCTATAGAAATAAAGCTTATGAGGTCATTTTAGAGGTGATTAAAAAAACGCCTTTGCAATTACCTATTCATCAAAATCATCCTGTCTGGGCTTTAGCAATGGGAATAGAACATCAACGGATTCATTTTGAAACTTCTTCGATGTTATTGCGACAGCTTCCTGCTGAAAAACTACAACGTCCTCAAGGATGGCAATATGCAGTTTCTCATGGAATTCCTGATAAAAATGAAATGGTATTAGTAGAAGGAGGAAGTGTCCAATTAGGAAAAGATAAAGATGATCCTTTATATGGATGGGACTGTGAATATGGGAAAAAATTAGTTAAAGTTGACTCATTTTCTGCCAGCAAATATTTAATAACTAATGCAGAATTCTTAGAATTTGTCAATAATAATGGTTACGAAAATCAGTCCTATTGGGATGAAATAGCTTGGCGATGGAAAGAAGAAAATAGGGTTAAATTTCCCAAGTTTTGGCAATTCAAAAACGGTCAATATTCCTATCGTGCCATGTTTGATCAAATTTCATTACCTTTAGACTGGCCTGTGGAAGTAAATTATTATGAGGCAATAGCTTATTGTCGTTGGAAAGGAGAAGGAATTAGACTAATGAGTGAAGCAGAGTGGAATTTAGCCACTTATGGAAAGGATAATAACCGTCAGTTAAATATTGAAGCAGTGAATGATTATAATCTTAATTTAAAATTTGGTTCACCCAGTCCCGTCGGGTTATTAAAAACAGCCAAAAGTGAGTCCGGACTCTGGGACTTACGGGGGAATGTTTGGGAATGGTTGGACGAAGATTTTAATGCGTTACCAGGGTTTAAACCCCATTTTCTCTACGAGGACAATGCTGCACCATTTTTTGATAATAATCATAAAATGATGTTAGGGGGAGCATGGGTCACACATGGAACAGAAACCCTAAAATTTTATCGTAATTGGTTTCGCCCTAGTTTTTATCAACACGCAGGATTTAGAATTGTTCAAAGTTGATACTAATTTTCTTTATTAAGCAGGGGAAGCAGAATCTCAACCAAGTCTCGTCTCTATAGCACTACGCATTAAGGGAGGGAACATTTTTGTTTTCCCTGTTATATAATCTGTTATAACAGGTTATATCAGTTGAGATTTCAACGCGAGATGGTCAGATGTTATTGTGCGATCTCGAAGAGATCCGCTTTGCGGATCTCTTTAGGTTCCCCCCTCGGGGGTTTCATAAATCTAGACGCGCACGCTTACTGACTTCGTTGTAGTAAAGGTTGTAGACTACTCGTTAAGCTGAGTTCGGGGTTCGGAGTTCGGAGTTGGAACATTTTTAATGAAAGAATCACGGTTTCGAGTTAACGATGTGACTCTTAAACCATCGATTTTATGTTCTGTCGAACTCACGTACTCGTTAAGTGGGACAAATCCTCCCAAACTAAGTATTTCTGAACTAAAAATAAGTAAAAATACGGGGGTGAGACAGTCCAAGTCTATCTAGTTTTGTCCTAATTTTTGCCAAGGGAACAGGGAACGAGGAATGAATACAAAAATGTCCT
>JBFRWG010000120.1:0-76843 GCA_051439445.1 Crocosphaera sp. | reverse complement strand
AAGCGGAGCGAACTGTTCGGAGGTTCTTGCAGGAACCAGCACGCGCACCAACCATAGGTTTATATATTGGTCGGATTTTCATCCCGTCGGTAAAACCGAGGGTCTTCAATCCGACATTTTAGGATAATTAATTCTACATTCTTAATTTCCTTAACTCTGACGAACCGAAGGGGTAAACTGTTCAAAGATTTGGCGAAATTCTTCATAACTCAGTTCCTGATCCCCGCTAGTATCAGCTAACTTGAGCATTTCCTCAATTTCACCGTTTGAGAGTCCTGTATCAATGTCTCGCAAACATAAGCGTAACTCTTCAAGACTAATATTACCCGAACCATCCATATCAAAGAAGCGGAACCGTTCTAACATTCCATCTTCTGGTGATTTACTTAGGTTGCGATGGATGAGGTTGATAAACTCAGCAAAGGTGATACTATCACTATTGGTACGTCCAGTCATCAGATTCATGACTTCTTGTAGTCTATTGGGGTCGTAAGAACGCCCCACAGCGCGTAATAAAGCCTGTAGTTCGACCAATGATAGACTATTATTCCCATCCTTATCAAACTTCTTGAACGTTTGTTCATAGAACATCATTTGCGATTGATCAATCGAACCAAGATTACAAGCAACCCCTTCTCTTCCTTGGGCGATCGCATCTAAATGTTCAATGGCACTCAAAGTATAGGCCATAGTTTGCCACAACTGATGGGGGTTGGCATGGGTAAGAATCTCTTTTTCTTCCTCTGGGGTAATAGAATATTCTTCCCTGATCTCTTCAATGAGTTTTAATTCTCGATCAGATAACTTACTGAGAACTTCCTCTAAAGATTCGATACCTTTCTCCCCTGACATAATATCGTAGAGGTCCAAAATAATCCCTTGATGGGGATGATCTTTAGATGACTCGGTAATGGTGTCAAGAAGTGCCTGACGATAACTTTCTTGACGTAACCAGTCTTCATGATTTTTATGATATTTGGTCTCAAGAATGGTGGGATTTTCCACTTCGAGTTCTGTCAAGATTAAATCATGTTCTTTGTCACTAATATCGAGTTCTAAGCGAACTTGACGCAAGGACTCCAGACTATTTTTGACATCGATATACCCTTCTCCCAAAGTTTCTTTAACGATACCTTTGTAAGCTTGTAGTTGTTTTTCTTTGTTAAACCCAGGTAATACCTTAGCCAAAACATAAACTTCATCTACGTTGAGATCATCGAGGGAACGACCATCCAAAAATTGGGAGACGTTGAGTTTTAACTTGCCTAACTGTTTCCGTAAACGGTTTGCCAGTCCTTCTCGTTCATACAGATAGGGGTTTCTGGGCCAAGTCCGATATAACCACATCCCACTACAAACAGCCATCACCAGAGGAAAGAGGTAACGTAACTGTATGGGTAACAAGCGCACAAAGTTGCTACCGCCAAAAATAAAGAAGAAGTTGAAAATAAAAAAGGTGCTGGCACTAAATACCCGATGACGAATCACCTCTGGGGCTGCTAATTTATGGTTACGGAAACGATAAGCTTTGTAGAGTTTTTCGATTTTCCGACCCACATAGTAACCCACTAAACCAAAGACAGCAATGGTTAAGGGAACAGCAATGAGTTTAGGAATGGGGATGGCCTCACCGAAAATATAGAAACCAGCGTTAAATAAGGTCTCTAACTGGTTTTCTTGATGGGCCCAAGCTGCGGACAATAAAAATTCCCAGTTTCCAGCAAAGAGGAAAGGATAGACAAAATAACCCACCGTTAAACCCACATAGCCATAATAAAGCCATTGGGCTTCTGGTTTCATGATAGCTTCCCAGTAAGACCGTTCTGAGTCGATATCCACACAGGGACTATGACAAGCGACACAAGCACTATGTTCTTTTCCTTCTGCATTAACAGTGCGACACATGGACTGAGTTAGTCCTTTACTTTGTTGGGTATGGGCTGCACTATTGAGGAGTCCTCTAGGTTCCCCAAACACTTGCTCTACAGGAGACATGGGACAAAAATATTGACACCAAGACTTCCCGGCATACAAATAGTTGACCACCATGGCCGAGAAAATAGTGCCAAGAAGAAACAGTCCTAAGGCCAGTCGATTAGAATTGACAAATAGGATACGACTAACAATACCGATAAAAAAGAGAGTCAACTGTAGATACAGATGATTACGGGCCAACCAAGAATTTTTGTCTATTTTCACTAATTCATGGCGGGTTTTTCCTGTTTTGGGATCAACCTTTTTTCGGTGTCGCTGAAAACCTAATGCTCTTGGTAACTGGGACATAAACGACAAAGGGCAAAGTCTTCGCCACGCTTCCAACCCTATAACCATAATGACAAAGACCCCAATGGGAACGATAAAGCCCCAAAACATAATGGCCCCAATGGCATAAGGTACTTCTTCAATACAGCTACCTTGTACTTTGACACATTCTAAACGGGTCACATTACTAATACTTACGGGACTCCACGTATTTTCCGGTAAGGTGAACCAGTAAGAAATGGGGTCATAAAATAAAGAAGCGATAATCAATAACCAACCGACGGCTAATACCCACCGTACTCGGTGCATTTGTTTTTCGGGAATGTTTGCAAACATAGGCAATACCTTCAATCTCTAATTGTTAAAATAAAGACCCATTAGAGATTCATAATTTTGTTGAGGTGATATGGTAAGAGAGTGTTCTACTTGTTACAGTCTGACCTACTTACTAGCGTAAATTACCTAGAGAAATTTTAAAGTATATATTAATACGGTTTAATTAACTACTTTCTGATAAAACTTAATCGGAATTTAATCTAAAAATAGGATTAAATACTTGGGTTTATTTACTTAGTTTTTGTAGTATAAGCATCTTAAATTTAGAATTTAGAATTACTTACCCCTGAAGTTGGAGGTTTAAAACCAGGAAAATTTTTCTAGGGTCTGTCTGCAAACTATTAGAATATTAAAAATAAGCTAATTTCCCCCTCTGCTTCCTCTGCTTCCTCTGCTTCCCCTAAACTAAGATTTGTGTAACTTTGCAGACACGTCCTAGTTGTCTCCTTGAAAGGGGAGGGTTGAAACCCTTCACAGAAGAGAGATAAGTAATTTTAAGCGTTTCTATTGTATATTTTTATTTTTTTCTGTAGGTTTTTCTTCGTTTTTTGTTTCTGGTGTGCCTGTTTCTTCTCCAAAATTTAGTCTTGTTATCAATAAGTCAATTATACCAAGATATACTTTATCACTAAATCCAGCTAGGAAACAAATTATAGAGGTGATTCGCATACTATTCTCGCTTATATTTTGTGGCTCATTATTAGTATTAGGACTTAATACTAATAAACCTGAGACAGTTACTAAAAATGCGATTGAACTCATTAAAATTCCAATGATTGGACGGGCGATCAACCATTTAAACTCATCAGAAAATTTTACTCTATTTTTAACCGTAAAAAAACGAAAAAGTATTGCTGATAAACTACCCAAACCGCCCCAAACCAAAGACCATAATGGTAGCCTAAGTAATGAAATTTTTGCGTCGGTATTATCTTGGAAATGAATAAGAATAATAGACAATAAAGCAATATAAAATAGAATTACAATCAAATTTATATTTTTCCAATTTTCTTGCTCTTTTTGTTCCTTTTCTTCTCTTCTTATTATACCTTTAAGTGATCCGAGTTTATATTGAACTTCATTCAATTGTTGTGAGTTTGATATATCTGAAGTTTCATCATTTGAGGATTTATTCTGTATTCTGTCTCTAACTTCTTCTAAAGTTTCTCCTATACTTTTTCTTAGTTCATCTACTTTTTTCTGACGAATATTATCATCAAAAAAAATAATATTGCCAGCTAAATCACTATTTAGTCTATATTCTTCATATAGATTTTTAAGTCGATTTTCAGGTAAAAGTAATTCATCTTTTAATCGTTCATCTTTCTCTATTTCTATTTCGTCTCTTATTTGATCAAGTTCTTGTTTGAGCGACTCTAATCTACTTTTTTGATATCTAAGAAAACTTTTACATTTGATTTCATATGTTACCATAGTGACTCCATATAAAATCAAAGCAAACCAAGCAATAATAAATAGAGAGAACGTCCATAAATTCAAATTACCATCTCTCTTGATAGATAAATCGGGTGTAACGATCAATATAATGATAAAAAATATACAGATACCAACTAGATAAATACCAACTAATGATAAAAATAATTTTAAAAAATAATTTCCTGCAATTGTTTTTGATTTCAAATAATAAGATAGATATATTTTTTCTTGTTTTTTCAAAGATATTTCTCTTTCTTCGGGTTTTTTTTTAATGCTATCTGCATTATCTGATGTTTCTATGATAGGTTCAGGGGGAAATTTTACATCAAAAAAACGAATTATATTATCAAGAACACTTTTTCTGGGTGTTTTCTGAATTGCCATAATTATTTACCCCTTCCTGGACCCCCTCCTTGAAACTCTCCATAAGAGGTGCGAGTCGTAGAATTATAAATCCAAACCCCACTACTATTGTATCCTCCAGATAAATTAGTCCCATAGCGAGGAGAATAATTAGTTTGTTTTTCTTCACCTAAAATAAACGCTGATTTTTGACGAAACCCGTCATAAATAGCAAATGCTGCTATCATTGTTGCTAACACAGAAAAGACTCGACTTAACATGAATAACTCCTTTAACTTGCAGAAATTTCTACTACTTTAACGTTGCTACGGGTACGGACTCCTTCTGTTACTTTTAATGTGGTGAAGTCCACTGGTGCATCAGGAGTAACGTTAACATGAAAACCATAATTATCTCTTTCATTAAGTAAGAAAAAGTATTGAACTTGTCCCTTTGCTTCTTGAACATAACCACTTTCAGTTTTTTTAAAGGTCATATCCATCCATTCTGATGTTTGATAGATTTGTTCTCCATAGGAATTATTAATAGCTAAGGTAACCATAGATTGTTTAAGAAAGGTTGTTTCATCACAGATAACATTAATATCAACTCGTACCAATTTATTGGCTCCTCCAACGGTTTCTCTGGCACTCGTATCACTATCTCCAATGGTTTTATTAATTGCTCTTTTGCCAATATTTGGAACAGAAAGAAATGCTAGTATTCCTAATATTAAAGAACCAAATAATCCCGGCCATAAATGACGAGTATCAATGACTCCATTGTTAACATTAACTCGAAAGGATATTACGTCAGAAATTTTTTGATTTCCTGCACCATACCCCAATACATTTAAGACTAAAGTTACTTTTTTTTCTTCCTTAACTCTAATATCCATTCCCCCTTTTAAGTCTTGCTCTGACCAAGTTCCTACTTCTCCATCTTCTCGCCAAGTCCCTGACTCTCGCCAAGCTTGTTTAATAGTAGAACCCAATAATTTTCCTTGTTCATCTAATAGTTGAATTTCGTAGGTTACCCAACGATTCGTGGGAATTATTGCCTTTATATCTACTCTTAATGCACCAATTAATTGAGGAGTGAGAGTAAATTGTTTAATGGTTTTTGGTTGTTCAGGACTAACGTTGATCTGTTTATTAATTAGGTTTTCTCCAAAGAATGGGGATATAATTAAAGCAACGAATACCATGAGCGAACTGCCTAAACTAATATAGGCTAATTTTGCAATAAACTGATTGGTATCATAGGTTTTGATATTGACTGACATAAAACGAAAATAACGAGAAGATACTCAATTTTAACAAGGGATAATGGTTTCAGCAAAGAACCCCAAAATTAACTTAATTATCTCCACCTGATTAACTTCTCCATCGTAACACTCTCGGTTCTACAGGATTTTTAAAAGGTCGATTTTCTGCTTGTGCTTTTTGATATTCTTGTTTGAGACGAAAGTACCATTTCGCTTGGGTATCTGCATCATCAATTAACATTAAAGGAGGATTATAAGCTAACCCTTCTTGTTGTTGAACCACTACATCTCGATCCTGTGCCAAGAATTTACGGGTTAATAAACTTAATAGGGGTTTAAATGCTCCCATCCAAGGAATTGTCCAATAAATGCTCTGAAATGCCACACATTCTGTCTCATCAATGGGGGTAATGGTGGTTAAAAGACAGGCCGAATGGCGATCGCCTCTCAATATCTCTGTACGCACACTGGGCAATTGAAAAACAATCTCAATCGATACTTTATTGCCTAAAATTTTATAAGGTCGCGCACTGACTGGCATATCATAGGGAACGAGACGAAATCCTTGGGGTACGGGTTCATATTGTTTTTCTTTAACCCGAAACTTACGCGGACCACTACGCCACCACCAGGAACTATGGATATAGGGGCCGTGTGCCGGGTCCATCAGTCCGATGATAGCATGGTCAATATGACAAGCAAAATGGATGGTTTCAGAAATACCTGGGGTGACTTTGCCAAAGTCGGGAATGGTGGGGACAGGAGGAACCGTATCTAGATCAAGTTCTTTTTTACTATCTTCGGCAAAATAGACCCAAATATTCCCTTGTACTTCTCGACAGGGGTAAGTGGGAACTCGAATACGACTAATATCTAGGTCATCATATTCAGTTAAAGAGGGTATCTCACTACAACGTCCATTCTCACTGCTAAATTTCCAGCCATGATAGCGACAACAGACCTCTTTACCTTCGATCCATCCATATCGTAGAGGAATGCCTCGATGGGGGCAAATATCACGCATGGCAAACACTTCACCGTCTTGGTGTCTTCCCACTAACACAGGTTCACCAAGCATTTTTTTATGCACCATTTTACCTGGTTTGAGTTCTGTCCCAGGCAAGGCAACATACCAACAGTTACGCAATAGGGTTGTCATGGCGCATTCTCCCTCGTTTGAACACTCCGCCAACGCTCATCAAAGATTTTAGTTGGGGATTCTTTTTCACCGATTAAAGGTGTTACCGAGAAAGATGGTGTCCGCATCGAACCGTAGGACTTTTGCTTACGAGAACCTCAGTAAAAGCAACAAATCGATATAGATGATTGCAGGTCGGGCAAAAGGTCGTGTCTGGGAATAAAATTCTTTACCGTACCTATAAATATGCCATCTTTCACAGGGTAACACAGGTTATGATTTTTGCTAACCCCATCTACATAACAGATTATAGATTGGGACTGCGCAAAAAATTTTGTTCAAGGCCCTTGACGCAATAGTTTAGACTTTTGTGCCGCTCAACAGAGTTAGATGGCATTTTATCCTAACATTTTCAGAGTTCAACGATTTGCCTCTACTATTACAAAAACTTTAACCACCAGAATTTATGTTTTGATTTATAGTTATAAAACCAATAGCACAGAGGATAGAGAATAGCTAAAAGCAAAATCCATATTACATAGACATGGTGCAAATCATAACCATAATTTTCTGGTCTCATATCCGATCTGATATAAGGGATCGTCATAGCTTGATAACCATATTTAGGGAAAGCAAATAAAATGGCAGCAAAATGAATGACCCATAAATGTAGAATATAAAAAAATAAAGGAACTCTTCCTAAAATTTTTAAGGGATAAAAAACAGGTGATTGATACCTTTCCAATAAATAAAGAAGTGCAAATGCTATGGCAAAAGTGATTACTAGATAAAGTAAAGAAGGTGGATATTTATAAAAATCTATGAAAGAAAAAAAGGTTTTTAAAACAGTTGATTGTTGTGACCAAGGATGAGGATCACCATAAAAATTCAACCCTCTTAAGAATATAAACCCCATCAATAAACTTAAGCTTAATTTTTTTAATCGTTTCAATCGTATTTCTTTTTCCCAGGTAAAAACTTCTCCCAAAACATAACCAACTGCCATAACTCCCACCCAAGGAATGAGAGGATAAAGAATATAAAGTTTAATATTTTCTGAGAGTTCAAATAACTGTCTTTGATGAAGAAATGACCATAAAAAACCGAAATTTCCTAAGGAGTCTGCAGTAATACCATCTAATAAATTATGTCCCGTAATTAATGCTATTCCTAAAATAGTAATAACTCTCATAGGAAGGTGAATAATTAAGGCTAAAAAAATCATTGACCAGCCAATTACCCAGATGACTCCTGCTGTCATAAAAGTAGGATTAAATGACCAAGCAAAGTTAATGATAGTTAATTCTAAAAAAATTAGCCATATCCCTCGCATAACCAGAAAATAACTGAGCTTTTTTTTGTTTTTAATACGTTTTAAATAAAGATAAACTGAGACTCCAGCTAAAAAAATAAAGGCGGTTGCACATAGATGAGTTATCCATCTTGTCATAAATAAAGCTAAGTTTGATTGTTCAATATCTAGGGGATTAAATTTAACATTTGAAAAGAAAAATCTGGTATGATCTAAGGCCATTAAGATCATTACTAAACCCCTCAAAAGATCGATAGATTGAATACGTTTAATAGATGAGGGATTAAATTGAGAATCATTTGGTAACGATTGAGAACCCATATTACTGTTTTATCAATGCTCAATTATTATACAATAAAAATCCGTTCTTAAGCACGAGGGAAACCCTACCATTAACGGTGGGATATTATTAACTTTTGGGATCAAAAGCATCTCGTAAACCATCCCCAATATAGTTGATGCTTAAAACCGTTAAAAAGATAGCTAATCCAGGGAAAAAAGCAGTATGGGGTGCAGTTGTTAGATAATCTTTTGCTTGGAATAACATCTGTCCCCAGGTAGGAACATCGGGAGGAAATCCTAACCCTAAAAAACTTAAAGTAGATTCAGTAATAATTGCATTACCCACCCCTAAAGTCGCTGCAACAATAATAATACTCAAAATATTGGGCAAAATATGCACTAAAATGATACGGTTAGGATTCGCTCCTAAAGAAATTGCTGCATTAACAAACTCCATTTCTTTTAACTTTAAAACACTCCCTCTTACCAACCTAGCAACAGACATCCAATTAAGGGAACCAATGACAATAACCACTAACATAAAAATCCCTAATTCTGGGCCAACAAACTGTTTAATGGGTTCTCGAAATAAATAAATCACTAATAATAATAAAGGGAGTTGAGGTAAGGCTAAAAATAAATCCGTTAACCCCATTAATAAACTATCAATAATCCCTCCATAAAATCCAGCGATCGCTCCAATAGTTGTCCCTAAAAAAATAGCAACGAACATGGCTAAAATACCCACAGTCAGAGAAATTCTACCCCCAAATAAAATCCTTGCTAATATATCTTGTCCGAGGGAATTAGTGCCAAAAGGATGGTCTAAACTGGGTAAATGACTCGCTTGAGAAAAATCAATCGCATCTATAGGAACTTGATAGATAAAAGGACCAAGAACGACAGAAAAAATAACAATTATTAGGGTTAATATTCCTAAAATAGATAAAGGATCTTTCAAGAATTTTATGCCAATATATTCCCATTTTTTTGTATCCATATAATTCAATAATTATCAAGGTATTTTAATATTTTTTAAAAAACAAGTGTTACTTGATCTCCCCATTGAAGGTTTAATATTTTTTCTGCATTCCCTCCATTAACAGCAATTTCTACCCAACCATGACTACCTATTAATGATATCATTTCTCCTGGGGCAACATCCCCATAAGTGACACCAGATTTTATATTTTGACGATTAATCATTATTGACCAGTTCTGATCGATCAATTGATGAGACGAAATATTAGTAATTAAGTTGCCAAACTGATCAATATATTGAATAAAACCTTCTATTTTGTTCTCTATTATCTCTGCATCTTCTAAAGGTAACTCAACTAAACTATCAATTGCAATGGACTCCCCCAACATCTCTAAAGGGACTCCAAAAGCTAAATGAGCAGCAACAGGAGCAAAAATATCTCGACCATGAAAGGTAAAACTAACATCGTCAACTCGCCAATAATCTTTATTAGTTAAAGAGACAGCAGCAATGGCGGTATCTTGACTTAAAATCCCGCTAAATAAACCATTATCGGGTCCCACTAAATACCCTTGAGAACACTTAATAGCGATACCTCGTCTCTGGGTTCCGACTCCAGGATCAACTACGGCTAAAAACACAGTATCTTGAGGAAAATAGGCATAGGCATTCATTAAACAAAACCGGCCTGCCCAAATGTTTTGAGGTGGGATTTGGTGCGTAATATCAATAATAGGACTATGAGGATTGATCGAAGTCATAACCCCCTTGATCATACCCACATAACCGTCTTGAAGACCAAAATCTGTCAATACTGCGATCGCTTGTTTTGCCATAACCCATAACCGGGATGTTTCCCATCAACAATCCTAGACATAACTAATCTTAATGTCTAGGAATTGGTTTTTGGTCATTAGCAATTATTTTCATCATTGCCAGGGCAATCGTTGGTGTGGTTTAGTCAATAAACCCATTAGGCCTATCATACTAATAGCAACAACTGATGTGGGTTCAGGAATGGTTGTCGTTCCGTCATCCAGTGGTTCTTGTGAGTTATTACCCCCACCACCTGGGTTATTAACCCCACCACCTGGGTTATTAACCCCACCACCTGGGTTATTAACCCCACCACCTGGATTATTACCCCCACCACCTGGATTATTACCCCCACCACCTGGGTTATTAACCCCACCACCTGGGTTATTAACCCCACCACCTGGGTTATTAGGATCGGTTTGAGTTAAGAGATTGGCAATATTCGTCAAAGTGTTCAACTCACCATCTTGAGCATTAATAGTCGTTGTGGTGCTATTGGTGGCAGCAGAACCTGAACTGGGTACGCTAGAAGTAGATGAACCATTTTCAGATGTCACCGTTCCTGTCCCATTATTATCATTACTATCATTGCTGGTTCCATTGTTAGATTGATTTTGGGAACTCGGGCCATTGACGAAGGGAGAAGAAGAAGAAGAAGAATTATTATTATTATTTGAATTAAATGGATTGGGACTTCCATTATTATTCAATGGTGGGTTTGATGGGTTGCTTCCACTAATCCCTGATGAATCGACCGCATTAGCGTCAATGTTCATTATTGATAAAGGATTAATAATCAATCCTGCATCAGCAGGATTGCCCCATAACACCATCATGCTGGCAGAAGTTATCAAACTAATTGATTTTATTAACTTATTTTTTTCGATAAAATTTGGCATTTTTATTACTCCTTTTTTTGGCTAATAGCAATAGTTACAAATATTTAGCTAATTAAATAGTTGATTTTTGCAGAGTATTAGTAAAAATAAAAATTGATTTTAACTAGTTTTTAGTAGATATACAATCCTTAAATTTTTTTGACCATCCTATTTTAAATCGAAAAAAAATAATCGTCTTGTTATTTTTCAATAAATAGTTATTTTTACTGAAAAAAAAATAAGATATCAATCACAAAACTCTTGAGAATACTTATAGTTTTAGGTAATTACCTAAGCTGACTCGAAGAAAGAGGAAACCCAAAGAGTGATCTTTAGAATCACCGTCCCTTGGCAAAAATCAAGACAAAACTAGACAGACTTGGACTTTCTCGCTCCCGTATTTTTACTTATTTTTAGTTCATAAATACTTAGTTTGGGGCCATTGGTCCTACTTAACGTGGCCTACAACCCTTACTACAACGAAATCAGTACGCGTGCGCGTCTAGGTTTATGAAACCCCTTTTAGGACGGGGGGTGCAGAGGTGGCAGGGGAAGAATTGTTAAGAAAAACCCCTGGAACTTCTCCCCTTCCTCTGCTCAACTAAATGAAAGACCAACTGGTTTTGACCACACCCTTAGAACGGTGAGGATGTCAACTCAATACAAATTGTAAAAACTTGGACGACCGATGTAGACGTTGTAGGGGTCAACGTTTGTTGACCCCTACGAAAATGTGTAGCTGAATTCTAGAAAATTTTAAACAAACCCTTGCCAAGCTTGCTTCACTAAATCACTTAACCAACGACGTTGAACACCATCTAGAAGGGGATCATCTTGCAAAACTTCTGCGGTTAACTCATCTAAGGATTTTCCCTGAGAACGAGCAAGGTTAACGACTCCAGTGATCGCAACAGCAATCATTTCTTCATCAACGGGTTTAGTGCGTAGGGCAAATATTTCTTCGGGACTCACTGGAATGGGATAATGCATAAGAGTTCAATCGGATCGTTGAATTGTCTGAATCGACCAACAAAATGTAAACTTTTTTAAAAGTGTCTTTCAGAATACAGTAACGGAAAGTTTAGCTTACTTTCAACCCAATGCACTCTGTTATTTTGCTTATTTTTTATTTTCTTAACATATTGTAATGCAGGAAATTACTTATTTAGAGGTTCCAACTCCCCAGACTGAGACTGTTTGCCACTGGTTACAGCAACAATGGACTCCACTGCTAGGAAAAAAAATGCTTACCCCCAATGGGGTTCGCTTACAAGTCATTGATCCAGGGTCTTCCTCTATAACAGGAGAAACAGAATTATCTATTTTTGTCTGGTCAGTACAACGCACAACTTACCTGAAAATTTTTCGTTGGGGGAACAAACCGTTTCCTTCACAAGCAAAGGTTTGTCAGCATCTAGAAGATGAGATTAGGAAAGCATTTCCTCAACAATATCCTCAGTTACCTAACTTAGATGAATCTTTATCCTCAATTTTTGAGGCTTTAGCTCCTTATTATCCTAAAACTGTCCATTTTTTTAAGAAAATGCCCCAAGGAGAGACCGATTTACAACGGGTGTATTGGTGGGAAAAACGATGGCGAGACAGTGTCAAAAATCCTCAACAGCCTAAACAGGTAATTTTTCAGCAAAATCAGCCCCCTCAGTCTTCAGATGAAAAATATGACCTAATCTATGTTGGGGGAGCTTTAGGGGTCATTCATGCTGCTGTGATGGCACAATTGGGCTATCGGGTTCTACTGATAGAAAGGTTGGTGTTTGGACGGATGAACCGTGAATGGAATATTTCTCGCTCTGAGTTTCAAAGTTTAATTAATTTAGGGTTATTTACTCCTCAAGAGTTTGAATCCATCATTGCTAGAGAATATGTAGATGGATTTAATAAGTTTTTTGATAGCAATAATCCATCTTATTTGAAAGCTGATGTTTTACACACGCCAAAAGTTTTAAATATTGCTATTGATACGACAAAATTTCTGAGTCTCTGTGGTGATAAATTAAAACAAGCAGGAGGAGAAATTTTGGAGAGAACTGAATTTATTACGGGTAAAATTGATCCAGAAGGAGTAACGGTTAACTTAGTTGATTTAGAAACAACGGAAACAAAAGAAGTTAGAGGACGTTTGTTGATAGATGCGATGGGAACTGCTTCTCCTATTGCTTGGCAATTAAATGGTAAGCGAACTTTTGATAGTGTTTGTCCTACGGTAGGAGCAATTATTGAAGGGATTGATTCTGATGTTTGGGATAATAAATATGGAGATGTTTTAAACTCTCACGGAGATATTTCTCGCGGGAGACAATTAATATGGGAGTTGTTTCCAGGGGAAGGCAAAGAGTTAACATTTTATCTGTTTCATTACCATCAAGTTCATCCCAATAACCCTGGTTCTTTATTAGAAATGTATGAAGATTTCTTCAACATTTTGCCAGAATATCGTCGCTGTGATCCTGAAAAGTTGACTTGGAAAAAGCCAACTTTTGGCTATATTCCGGGTCATTTTAGTGTCAGTAAAGGCGATCGCAACATAGCTTTTGATCGACTGGTGGCCATTGGAGATGCAGCTTCTTTACAATCTCCTTTGATTTTCACTGGTTTTGGTTCTTTAGTTCGTAATTTGGATAAATTAACCTATTTATTAGACTTTTGCTTGAAACATGATTTACTGAAAGCAACAAATTTAAACAAAATTAGAGCTTATCAAAGTAATGTGGCGGTAACTTGGCTATTTTCTAAGGGAATGATGGTTCCTACCGGAAAAATCTTACCACCACAGCGTATTAATGCCATGTTAAATACGTTTTTTGGTCTATTAGCTGACTCTCCCCCAGAAGTCGCGGATACCTTCATCAAGGATAAGACGACTTGGTTGATGTTCACCCGACTTGCTTTAAAAGCTGCGAGAAAAAATCCTGCTTTATTGCTTTGGATCTGGGAAATGGCTGGAAATAAAGATTTAATTCGTTGGTTAGGCTCTTACTTTGAGTTTACAGGTGATAGCTTAAAAAATCTATTCTTTTCTTCTTGGTTTTCCCCCCTCTTAAAGCAACTTCCTGACGGGTTACAAAAACAATATCCTTCTCTATGGTTGCGGTTGTTGAGTTTTCAGAGGAGTTTGACCCCTTCTCGTTAAGTTAAACTTATATAATTGTCATAGAAAGCAACAAAATACAAATCAATTACATCTCTTTACGTAACTTTATGTGTAGGAATTATTCTCAATAGTCAACGAGGTTACTGGGCTGTGGTATGATGGTCAAGAATAAAAATCTGTAGCCATTGTGTCTACAAATAAAAAATGGCTCAGTATTCCCATGATTCCGTTGTTCATTGTTGGGCGATCGCTCGAAAATAGTTCATAAATACTCAATTTTTTCCTAGCAATTTGAGCAAATGTACTAAAAAAAAGAGCAAATTGTAACAGTGACCTTGACAAAATATTCATTATGTGAATAAAGACAACTCAACTAAAATGGTGGGTTACGACAGACTTTTATCTTTATTGTTACAACTCAAGTTATAGTTGTCTAACCCACCCTACTCTAATGGACTCAATTAGCTGAAACAGTCCATTGGTGTGCAATAGCATAAGCTAATAAAATGCTATGATTAACAGTTGTGATGCTTGTTTATTTCAAGATTCATGTCTGCTAAAGATATTTTTCATGATGCAGTAAGAAAAGGATTAGAAAAAGAGGGTTGGCTGATTACGGATGACCCTTTAAGGATTGAAGTGGGTGATGTTGAAATGTATGTTGATCTCGGTGCAGAACAACTTTTAGCAGCAGAAAAAGAAGCGGAAAAAATAGCCGTTGAAATTAAAAGTTTTATCGGTAAATCAAGTATTTCAGAATTTCATACAGCTATTGGACACTTCTCAAATTATCGTATTGCTTTAGAAGAAAAAGAAGCGGAAAGACAGTTGTATTTAGCGGTTCCTTTAGGTATTTATTCTAGTTTTTTTGAGTTGCAATTTATTCAAACAGTAATTAAACGATTGCAAATTTATCTAATAATTTATGACCCTATTGAGGAGGTTATTGTCCAATGGAAAAATTAGAACAATATCGTCACTATGTTAAACAAGTTATTACCGAATATTCTCAGTTAGGTTCATCGAAAGATCCTATTGAACAACAATTAATTTTTGATACGGTTGGTGATCATTATCAATTAATGTATGTCGGTTGGGAAAATAGAAAAAGATATCATGGTTGTGTTTTACATTTAGATATAAAAGATAGCAAAATTTGGATACAACATGATGGTACTGAGGTAGGAATAGCTAATGAATTAGTTGCATTGGGTGTTCCTAAAGAAGATATTGTTTTAGCATTTCATGAACCGTTAGTTAGACAATATACCGGGTTTGCTGTGGGTTGATCTTGTTTTTAGGTATTTTCAGGAAAATTATGAAAGAAAGTCAAATTCAATCAATTTTAGAAACCTTAATTAAAGAGGATGAGATTTCTCCCAATGCAGAAGCTGCTGTTTCTTATGCAGCTAATTTAATTGCAAAAGAAGGTGATAGAAACAATTCACATGGTTTTGTCCTTATTTGGCGTGATTGTTGGAATTTAGAAGATGTTACAGGAGCGGTTAAATACCAGCTTATGATAGGTTTAATTAACCCTTATACTTTTCTTCCATTTGCACAAAGTCTGGGAGTTATGGATGCTTCTCAAAGTCCCTTTGGTCAATACTTTCTTGACAATTCAGATTATCTTTCTTCTCCTTGTTTTAACGAAGATGTTATTGAAAAAGGAGTAACTTTTTTGAAAAAGTTTTTTAGAGTTGATATAGAAGGTTTTTCTACTTGGAATGAGGAGAGATTGCAACCTTATGAAGTTGAAACTTCTATTTATCTTATGTGTGATCGCTTGCTTCCTTTAAAAGTAGAATTATGGGGAGCTTTGGGCGATTTTTCAAGAGAACTAATTGTTCATCCTGGATTTAATAAACATATTTTGTCTGGAATTTCTGGCAGTGTTTTTGGTTGTGAAAACCCATTAATTGCAATTCCCTTAATTGATGAAATAGCAGGGATTAAAAAAATAAATGGAAGAGGTTTTACCTGTCGAATGATGTTTGAATTAGGCATCTTTTTAGGTTCTCTAAGGTCATTTTATTATACAGCTATGGAATGTGAAGAAAATAATCTTAAAAATTTACCTGCTTCGATTACTTGGAAAATCTTAGATATCATACCATTTTTACAGGAATTCAGAGGGCAATATGGTGCATCAAAGGACTTAAATATACCACCACCACCATTAAAATCTCGTCCCTATGATAACTTTGAGGAAGCTTTAGAGAGTGTTGAATCTTTAGTAGATTGGATAGTTAAAGATTTTTTAGGTGAACAAAGAGAGATTCATCTTGAATGTTTTGTTATTGGATTAACAATTCATCCCTTGATGGATGAGGATGTTTTCTGTGATATTTCTGAAACTAAAAAAGCTTCTATAATAAAGGAAATCATAGACTCTTCTACTAGACTTATTAAATGGATCACAAATCAATGTTTATCAAATTATACATCGACAGAGTATATACAAAATATCTTAGAAACTTTAGCAACCGAATATTTTAATTGTGAAGTTATCAGCATTACTAAAGACTCAGTTTCTTCCTTAGTTAATAACATTTCAGATAACAAACATTGTGATCTTTATTATGATGTATTAATAAACTTACTTGATAAACTTATTATTCCAATTAATTATCGTACTTCTCCTTCTCACACTTTATCGGAATATAATTATCTTGATTGGTATTTTTTAAGGGAAGAAATGCTGCGACTTCATGAAAGAGGAATTAAATTTCCGTCGTTAATTGTTAATCATAGGGGAGAAATTAATATAGTAGATATTAGTAAAGAGATTTATTCATCAGCATTAAAAATTGACTTTAGATATCAATTTGTATTTGTCACTTCCTCCAACGGAATGAATATGGCACTTGTCAGAAATTGGGACGAGGTGATTCATGATAAGTGAGGAATAAAATGCGTAATCTAAAAGATGACTTATATATAATAAACTGAATCATAGCTCTTGAATGTGTTATCTCAATCAAAAAATGAGTAGGATATTTTAGCAATGAAAATATCCTACTCACTCATTTAATTTTGATTAAATTTCTAAATTAATTTAACGTCCAATTCCTACATAATGGAAACCAGCCATTTCTAACTTAGACCGATCCAAGAAATTACGACCATCAATAATCAAAGCATTAGCCATGACTTGAGCCATTTTGCCGTAATTGAGAGCTAAAAATTCCTTCCAATCGGTTACTAAGACTAAAGCATCACAGCTATCCGCTAACATTTCAGCATCCGTTTCAATGATGACATTAGATAAACCGTGACTTAAACCAGACTGAGAAACAATGGGATCGTAAGCCTTAATTTTTGCCCCTAAACGGTTTAACTGTTCGATGATGATTAAAGAAGGTGCATCTCGCATATCATCCGTATCAGGTTTAAACGTTAAACCCAATAAACCGATGGTTTTTCCTTTGAGGATTTTCAGTTCCTGTTGTAACTTCTCAACCGCAATTAATCGTTGACGTTTGTTAACACTAACCGCAGCATTAAGTAACTCTGTCTCGTAATTGTAATCCGTCGCAGTATGAATTAAAGCCAAAACATCTTTAGGGAAACAAGATCCCCCCCAACCAATACCAGCTTGTAGGAACTTATTACCAATACGAGAATCTAAACCGATACCCGCAGCAACTTGAGTCACATCGGCCCCAACCCGATCGCAGATATTAGCCACCTCGTTGATAAAACTAATTTTAGTCGCTAAGAAAGCATTAGCCGCATATTTAATCATTTCGGCCGAGTTTAAATCCGTGACCACCACAGGAACCGGAGGTAAACTTTGATCATCACCAAATTTGCGGTCTACCAAAGGTTGATAAAGTTGCTGCATCATAGCGATCGCCTTATCGTTGTTGCTACCTAAAACAATGCGATCGGGGTTAAAGGTATCATAAACGGCTGAACCTTCTCGTAAAAATTCAGGATTACTGACCACATCAAAATCTACACTAGCAGGAGAATCGTCACGTTGAGCCAAACCATCCATGACAATCATTCTCACCCAGTCACCCGATCCGATAGGAACCGTAGACTTATTAACAATGACCTTGTAACCACCGTTTAAATTTTCACCGATTCCCCGCGCAACTGCTTCAACATAACGGGTATCGCTTTCTCCTGTAGGTAAAGCAGGAGTTCCCACTGCAATAAAGAGGATTTCGCCATGTTCAACCCCGGCCGCTAAATCAGAAGTAAACTCCAAACGGCCTGCTTCCATACAACCGTGCATTAATTCCGAGAGTCCAGGTTCATAGATAGGGGACTGACCGGACTTCATCAGTTTTACCTTTTCCTCATTATTATCGATACAAATAACATGATGGCCAATATGAGATAAACAAACCCCAGTCACTAAGCCAACATAACCGGTTCCAATGACACAAACGCGCATAATTTTTATCCTCTGAATTTTAGATAGTTTATAAAGACGATATTCAAGGGAACATACAAAAGAATTTAATCTTTAGATTGGGACTTTCTCAAAAAGATCAAGCTGAAAAATCCTTTAACTTTCTTGAGAAACTCGTTCTCGAAAATCCTTAATGGCTAATTCTAACCCATCCTTTAAAGGAATAGTAGGTTCCCAACCCAAATAGGTTTTGGCCTTAGTAATATCGGGTTGTCGTTTTTTGGGATCATCTTGGGGTAAAGGTTTATAGATTAATTCTGCATCAGGATTAATCATTCCTTGAATAATTTGCGCCAGTTCCAGAATCGTATACTCTCCTGGGTTTCCCAAATTAACAGGGCCAATATAATCCCCATTCATCAAACGCATCAACCCCTCTACTAAGTCAGAAACATAGCAGAAACTGCGGGTTTGAGACCCATCCCCGTAGACAGTTAAGGGTGTTCCTTTGAGAGCTTGTACAATAAAATTACTCACCACTCGGCCATCATTTTCTAACATTCTTGGTCCATAGGTATTAAAAATACGAGCGACTCGAATGTCAGTTTTATGTTCTCGATGATATTCAAAGGCCAAGGTTTCAGCAACCCGTTTTCCTTCATCGTAACAGGCCCGTAACCCTGTACAACTTACATTGCCTCGATATTCTTCTGGTTGAGGATGAACATCTGGATCACCATAAACTTCCGAAGTCGAAGCCAAAAGGAGACGCGCATTCACTCGTTTCGCTAGACCTAACATATACAAAGTCCCTAAGACATTGGTTTTGATGGTCTTAACGGGGTTAAATTGATAGTGAATGGGAGAAGCAGGACAAGCCAAATGATAAATTTGGTCTACTTCCAAACGGATAGGTTCTGTAATATCGTGACGAACCAATTCAAAATAAGGATTATCTAGCCACTTGAGAAGATTCCGTTTGTGGCCAGTATAAAAGTTATCTAAACAGAGAACTTCGTGTCCCTGTTCCATTAAGCGATCGATGAGATGGGACCCAATAAAACCAGCACCACCCGTAACTAAGATTCTCATGCAGCCTACAAGTTCAAAGTTGAAATTAATATTAACTTACCCTTGCTGAGAGATTTGGCCAACCCCTTTGCTAGTTTTTATTGAAGATAAAGAGAAAACCCACCACTATGATCCCTAAAAAAATAAAGAATTTTCTGCTCTAGAGTGACTATTCATGAGATCCTAAGTAAAGACTCTATCTTTATAAATACCCCTTATTCATTTCCTCCATCCTAACCAGAATCCTCTCATGTCATCTGATACCATGCTCCGCCGAACTAAAATCGTGGCAACCATTGGCCCTGCTACCCAAAATAAAGAAGTTTTACGTCAATTAATTTTAGCTGGAGCAACCACACTCCGTCTTAATTTTTCTCATGGTGATCATGACTATCATCAACATAGTATTCGTCTGATTCGTCAAACAGCCTTTGAATTAAATCAACCGGTGGCCATTCTTCAAGATTTACAAGGGCCGAAAATTCGTCTCGGTAAATTTGTGGCTGGTAAAATCACCCTCCAACCCGGTGATCCCTTCATTCTTACCAGTCGTGAGGTGCAATGTAACCAAGAGATCAGTTACGTTACCTATGAATACCTGGCGGATGAAGTACCAGAAGGGGCTAGAATTCTCATGGATGACGGAAAAGTGGAGATGCGGGTCGAAAAGGTGGATCGTCAAAAGAAAGACCTCTACTGTCGAGTCGTGGTGGGTGGGGTTTTATCTGATAGTAAAGGAGTCAATTTTCCAGGGGTTTATTTATCGGTTAAAGCTCTAACGGATAAAGATCGAAAGGATTTAATGTTTGGCCTAGATCAAGGAGTCGATTGGGTAGCTTTGAGTTTTGTCCGTAATCCTCAAGATATACTGGAGATTAAAGAACTCATTGCTAGTGCAGGTAAAAATGTTCCGGTGATCGCCAAAATTGAAAAACACGAGGCCATTGAAGATATGGAAGAAATTCTGGCTTTGTGTAATGGGGTGATGGTGGCCCGAGGAGACTTGGGGGTTGAACTTCCCCCAGAAGATGTTCCTATTCTGCAAAAACGGTTAATTGCCACCGCTAACCGCTTAGGAATTCCTGTGATTACTGCTACCCAAATGTTAGATAGTATGGCCAATAATCCTCGGCCTACCCGTGCAGAAGTATCTGATGTAGCCAATGCCATTTTAGATGGCACTGATGCGGTGATGTTATCCAATGAAACGGCAGTTGGTCAATATCCGGTTGAGGCAGTAGGGACTATGGCGACGATCGCCGAGAGGATTGAAAAGGAACCAACAAGAACTAAAGTTGTCTCACAAGAGAAACAGTCTATTACTAATGCCATTTCGGCTGCAGTTAGTCACATTGCTGAAGAACTCCATGCTGCAGCTATCATGTCGTTGACGAAAACGGGTTCAACCGCTCGCAATGTTTCTAAATTCCGTCCCCCCATCCCTATTTTAGCTGTGACTCCCCATGTGGATGTGGCCAGACAGTTACAGTTAGTCTGGGGGGTTAAACCGTTACTGGTTCTTGAGTTACCCTCAGCAACTCAAACCTTTCAATCGGCAGTTAATGTGGCACAAGAGAATGATTTACTTAAAGATGGGGATTTAGTGGTGATGACCGCAGGAACCCTTCAAGGGGTGGCAGGATCAACGGATTTGATTAAGGTGGAAATGGTCAAAGCGGTGTTAGGAAAGGGAGTGGGGGTTGGCCAGGGTTCAGCCAGTGGACGAGCTAGAATTGCTCATCATGCCAGGGAATTAGGGAATTTTGAACCGGGAGATATTTTGGTGGTCCCTAAAACTAGCGCTGAGTTTGTGGAAATGATGCGTAAAGCATCGGGTATTATTACTGAAGAATCCAGTTTAACCAGTCATGCAGCCGTTATTGGTTTGCGTTTAGGGGTTCCGGTTATTGTGGATTTTAAAGAAGCAACGGAAAATATTAGAGAGGGGGCAATTATTACTGTTGATGCTGAAAAAGGCCGAGTTTATTCCGGGATTGTTTAGCTCTTGGGGTGACAAGCCCGTTAAAACCATTCTCGTTATATAGCTGAGAGTAGCATAAGTTAGAGTTGGGATATTGGCGATTTTGACACTTTTCCTTATCATCAGTGATTTCAACTAAATCTGGTTTTCTATCTAGTTTTTGACCTAAATTGTCGTAAAAACGTAGCGGTTTACCAGAAGTTTCGCAGTTTTCTCACGAAAGATTAACTTCTTTAATTTTTTGCTGAATAGAACCTAGATTAATGTTGTTTCCATCAAGAGCCTAATAAATCAATAATTTTATAGCGATTGTTGATCACTCTAGGTATAGGTTCATTTGAAGACATTACACACCTCCTGAAAAATAAAATTACATATTACAGAAACGGAAAAATAACTCAACTGAAAGAAAAAGATTAGAGCAAATTTCTAAAGTCTTTGACAACTTTGGAAACTGACTGATAACGCTTCTGAAAATTGAACTGCGCCATTTTCTTCAAAATACCTGCAAATTTATCTGAGACAGATACTGTTCCTGGCCATAGAATCTCTCCCGTTTGAGCATTAGCGTTAAAGTCGGTTGGTGGAACCCCGGTTAATGCTTGAATCCCCAGCATTCCTAGAGAAAAGATGTCACTGCACTGACGAGGTATTCCATGAAGTTGTTCAGGAGCAGCATACCCTGGTGTTCCGATAAAAGTCCGTTTATTGTTGCTATCAAGTTGTTTGATGGAGCCAAAATTAATTAATACTATATCCCCATCAGTTGTTTCAATTAAATTTGATGGCTTTATATCTCTATGAATGATATTTTTTTGATGAACAAATTTGAGAATATTTAAAATAGTGCCAACTAGATTAATTACCTCGTCTTCACTCCAAGGTTGACTTTTCTTAGATTCTAAAAGTTTATGACTTAAGGGAATTCCTGGCATAAATTGATGAGCCAAAAAATATCCGTTTTCATCTTCAAAATGTGCTAATAAGCGTGGAATGTTTATATGGCAACCTAACTGATATAAAGCTACAGCTTCCCTGTCAAAATTCCTTTTAATCCTTGGGTTTGAATTCAGTTTTAACTGCTTGATAAAACATGGTTGATTATTGAGTTGTAAATCTTCGCCAATATAAGTATTACCAAATTCGCCTCGATTCTTTAAGCTAATAATTTTAAAGCGACTAGCAATGACTTGGCCAACTAAATCGTTAGCTGTGTAGCGTTTAACGATGGGTTCTATGACAATACGGAAACTCTTTTTGCAAACTTTCTCATTGGTTTCAATAAACCTAGCTTCTCTTAAAAGGTTCGTTAAATTTTCCCAAAGTTCAGGAGCCAAGTTAGTTTTTATATAACCTACAGAATACCCTAAGTCTACCATGTCCTCATATCTCTTCCCTTCCCAGCTATATCTTAAAATCGCTTTGTGAACCGCATCCAAGTTGTCCCCTTTTTTTAAGAATAATGGATCTAAAAAACTAATTACCTGTTCAATAGCCATCACTTTCCCGTCAGGCATAATTATAAGGCTCCTAATGTTTAATAAGTGGGTACACATCAAGTAAATACTGGAACAAAGTTTATAGCTGTTTTCTTAGCGTCTCCTCTCCTGTGAAAGCTAAACGTCTCAACAGGGATTAGTTCTTTGTTCAAAGCTTACTCACTTTAGTTGTGAACGAGTTCACATGAATATCATTAACTTTACTGAATATTGTAGATAAGCTTAATGAACTTTGCAAAAAACACCTGAACTTTCTGAACTTCATCGAAACCGATGAACTTTGTCGTCCCTGATTTTCAGACAAACGTACTGTAATCCCTTCAAATCTCTTGAAGTTTCAAGGGATTGGGTTTTGTTGTCCTTTTCTGGAAGATCAACAAACTTTTAAAATATTACACTCTGCTGAATTTTAATTAGAAGTTTAGTTCTGAATTTTCTGAATTTTATTAACAATAAATATTAAAATTTAGCTAGTTTTTTGTTTTAATATATGAACTTTATGTATTGACTATCTTTATTTAAAAATTTAACTTAGAAATTAAAGATGAGCTTAAATCAAACAAGGAGTTTCAATCTATGAAGCTTATTTCCTATCAACAGAATAAAATCTTAGAGCCGATAACTAATTGGGATAAAACTCTTAAAATTTACAATGGTTCCATTAGTGATAACCCACAAAACCCATGGGCGTATAACCATCGGGGGGTTCTTTACAAAGAGCAAGATAAAATGGAATTAGCTCTTGATGATTTGAATAGAGCAATTAAATTAGATCCAGAATATGCTTTTGCATATAATAACAGAGGTGAAATTTATGATAATTTAGGAAAAATCGAATTAGCTCTTGCTGACTATAGCGAAGCAATTAATTATAATCCTAAATATATTTCAGCTTATGTAAATCGGGGAAATCTGTATTCTATTCAGGAGAAATTTTCATTAGCTATGTCAGACTATGACAAAATAGTAAAATTAAAATCTGACGAAAATTGGATTTACAATAGAGGAACTATACATTATCAACAGCAAAAATGGGAATTAGCTTTTGATAATTTTCACCAAGCAACTGATATTAATAGAAAACACGCACCATCTTGGATAAACATGGGATTAATTAATTATGAAATAGGAGAATTAACAAAAGCTATTCAATGTTTTAAACAGGCAGTTGCTATTAATCCAGAATTAGAAGAAGCAAAATTAGCTTTCCTTGTTACAGCATTTTCCCTCAAGAAAATATCTAATTTAGATGCTTATCTAGGTTTTTTAAAAAAACTCGGGAAGAAATATATAATCATAAATTTTCTTGGAGAAAATTTATGGGGAACAAGTCTAATTCAAAAAACCGAAAGTTTATTACAACTCATTGACTATGAGTATAAATTAAAGCTTTTGAGTAGAAATGCGTAAAATTCTTCCACCTGTAAATTATCCGTTGATGGACTCAGAGCTTATGCACCAATAAGAAGCGATCGCCTTCTTTATTATTGAATAAAAACCACTATGTTCAGAAGTTGATTTTTTAGTCAACCTTCTGGGGGGAGAAGATGGTTTCATCATTATCGTTCATTCTCAATAAGCTCTCTGGTTGTCGACAATTATGCGCGGGTAGGGCAACAGGGAAAAACCTCTCTGGACTTACTTTTCAACCTACTTGTCACCCCGTGAGATTGTTTAGCTTTAGCACAAAAAAATGCTTCATAAAACTCTGTAGGGTGGGCAATGCCCACCCTACATCATCTGATGATCTTTTTTTTCCGATCAAAGGACAAAAAATCATCGTTGTGCTATTCTTCTTCCTCTCCTTGAGAAATAGCAAAGCTCAACGATCCCAATTCTAATTTTTCACGCACTTGTTGTTCAATGGTTTCGGCAATTTTGGGATTTTCTTCTAAATATTTGACCGCATTATCCCTTCCTTGGGAAATATTGTCCCCGTTGTAACTATACCAAGCCCCTTTACGGGTAACGACATCACTTTGTTCGGCTAAATCTAACATACAGCCCATCTGAGAAATGCCTTTGCCAAAAATGATATCAAATTCGGCAATACGAAATGGGGGAGCCACTTTATTCTTAGCCACTTTTACCTTGGCACGAATGCCATACTCCCCTTCACTGCCTTTTTTCAGGGTTTGAATACGACGGATATCTAAACGAACTGAAGCATAAAATTTTAATGCGGTTCCCCCAGTGGTGACTTCTGGACTCCCATAGGTTACGCCGATTTTTTGCCGTAACTGATTGAGAAAAATAACCACACAACCCGATTTACCAATATTTCCTGCAATTTTACGTAAAGCCTTACTCATTAAACGGGCCTGCAACCCTACTTGAGTATCCCCCATTTCCCCTTCAATTTCTGCCCTAGGCACTAACGCAGCAACGGAGTCCACCACCACAATGTCAACGGCCGCCGAGCGTACTAATTGATCGACAATTTCTAAAGCTGATTCCCCTGTATCCGGTTGAGCCACTAACAGGTTATCAATATCCACCCCTAATGCACCCGAATAGGTGGGATCTAATGCGTGTTCTGCATCCACAAAAGCAGCCACTCCCCCAGCTTTTTGGACTTCAGCGATCGCATGAAGGGCTAAGGTGGTTTTTCCAGAACTTTCTGGTCCGTAAATTTCTACAACTCGACCCATAGGAAGTCCTCCCCCTAAGGCCAAATCTAAGGTTAATGCCCCTGTCGACAGGGTTTCTACCTTCATCCTGGCCGCGTCTCCCAGACGCATAATCGACCCTTTACCGAAGTTCCGCTCAATTTGGTTGAGAACTAAGCTTAAAGCTTTTTCTTTATCAGGATTGTTTGTAATAGCAGCCATTAACACCTCTATCTACATCTTTTATTTTAGTACAAAAGTATTTGTCCATTATAACGCTTTTTGCGGTGGGGTATAGGAAAGTTGACAATTTTGTTATGTTCTGTTGCTGTCTAGGGTAACATTCAAGGGCAGCAGACGGCTCCAGAATTTCTACTCAATCTTACCTGAATTTTATCTGTCTCGAAGCCTTGATGTCGTCTTGTCCTATAATAAAACTAATTTTGAGCAACAATATGATAGTTTAATGTGAGTATTCACTATCGATTCATTTTTTTTTAGGAGAACTGTAGGAAAAACGTCTTATGTCTATTATCTTCCAACTTGTCTTAGCTGCCCTAGTCTTCTTTTCTTTTGTGATGGTGGTTGCGGTTCCTGTTGCTTATGCTTCCCCCCAAAACTGGGATCAGTCTAAACCCTTATTGTACATTGGTTCTGCCATTTGGGTCGTTTTAGTATTATTGGTGGCTGTTTTAAACTTCTTAGTTGTTTAATCATCATCCAAGATCATCAGAGAATTGGGTAGAAACCCCGTTCTCTCTTGGTCGGTCTGAGATGCGGAAGTAAATTCCGCCTCATCCGACCGCTTGCAGGACGGCTTGGCATTGCGTTAAGATAATTAAAGCAGCAAGTCGCAGTGACTTCTAGATGTGGGTGAAACTCCCAGTAGTAGGACGCTCTAGTTAAATGCCTAGTTCTAGCCTCTACAAGCAACGGGTCTAGATTGAGCGAAACAAAAATAGAAGCTAAAGCAAAAACTAAAAGTATGCTCAGACCCTTTTTAGGGCGAGAGAGTAGGGGCAATTGGCATCGCCCAGGGAGCAGTAGTGGTGTACTGGTTCGTGATTTCACCTTCCTAAAGAATCCACTCGCGTTTACGCAGTGGAGTGTCAACCTTCCCCATCTTTCTTTATGCTTAAAGGTGGGGATTTTTGTAAGATATTCAAAGCTAAAATTATGACCATTTTTGAGGGAACCTTTACCCAAGATCCATCAGCTTTACATTTTGCCATTGTCATTGGTCGTTTTAACGATCTCGTCACAGACAAACTCTTATCAGGGTGTCAAGACTGTTTCAAGCGTCATGGAGTCGATGTTAACCCCCAAGGGACCCAAGTTGACTATGTCTGGGTTCCCGGCAGTTTTGAAGTTCCTCTGGTAGCCCGTCAATTAGCTTTATCACAACAATATGATGCTATCATTTGTTTAGGGGCGATTATTCGCGGTCATACCCCTCATTTTGATTATGTAGCCGCAGAAGCAGCGAAAGGGATCGCTGCAGCCGGGTTTCAAACCGGAACCCCTGTAGTCTTCGGTATTTTAACCACAGATACCATGCAGCAAGCGTTAGAAAGGGCAGGAATTAAGAGTAATTTAGGTTGGAATTATGCTTTAAATGCCTTAGAAATGGCTAGTTTAATGGGTCAATTACGGGGTCAAATTCCAGCCAATAATTCTCAGGGTGCTTTACCGCAATCTCAGTTGAAAAACCCCATGATTGCAGAAGAACTGTAACACTTTAATCACACCCTTCTAGGGTATGTTACCTAAATTGTCGGATGAATGCCCCCGCTACATTTTTCCACAAAATATCCACCAAAATTAGCGGCGGATGAAATCCGACCAATGAATTAAGGCAAAGCAACGATGGAGAGCGACGTAGGAGCTTAACGGAGGAGTATGTCAATCACAATGTAGAATGTAGAATGTAGAATTCCTCCACCTCAAGTTGGAGGCTTGAAACAACGAAAATTCTTCTTCTCTTGGTCGATTGGATATGGTGAGGAGACCTCGCCATCCCTCGACAGCTTTTCATGCCCTTGAAAGAGGAGGCTTGGAACCCTTTTTTTCGGTCAATCTATGTCAGATTTAGATGTTTCCTGGGAAGAGTATCACCATCATATTGAAACCTTAGCGGTGAAAATCTATCAATCTCAATGGCAGTTTGATCAAATTGTTTGTATTGCTAAAGGAGGTTTACGGGTTGGGGATATTCTGAGTCGTCTTTTTGATATTCCTTTAGCTATTGTTGCGGCCACTTCTTATGGGGGAGAAGATAAACGTTCCCGTGAACAAATCAAAATTGGTCAACATTTAGCTATGACCAATAATGACTTAGGATCTCGTGTTTTATTAGTGGATGATTTGGTTGATTCTGGAATCAGCTTACAAGAAGTTAGTCAATGGTTGTATGGTTATTGTTCTCATCTTGAAGAACTTCGTACTGCCGTGATTTGGTATAAAAGCTGTTCTCAGTTTCAGCCGGATTATTATGTAAAATATTTATCAGATAATCCTTGGATTCATCAACCGTTTGAACGCTACGAAACCATGAAAATTGATGACTTAATCGGGTGAAGTTCAGGCAACATCACAATGTTGACAGTATAATAAATAAAGTTAAATATTGAGGTTAAACGTAAAAGCATTGACTCAAAGTAAACTCACAAAATCCCCCAATCATCATCATCACGATAAGTCTCATACTCATATTCATAGTGAAGCGTCGTTAAAGCAAATTATTAACCGTCTTTCCCGTATTGAAGGACATATTAGAGGGGTTAAAACAATGGTCTCAGAAAGTCGTCCTTGTCCCGAAGTTTTGATCCAATTAGCGGCCGTTAGAGGTGCGATAGACAGGGTATCTCGTATGATTTTAGACGAGCATTTGAATGAATGTGTTGCCCGTGCTGCTCAAGAAGGTAACATCGAAGAAGAATTACAAGAATTAAAAGCAGCATTAGATCGTTTCTTACCTTAATTAGCTCAAATTATTAGTATTTTGAGGTTTAGCTGTGAGTAAAATAGAGTATGAAAAAGATTATTACAGTTGGTTATTAGAAACAGCATATCTATTGGAAGAAGGGAGATTTTCAGAGGTAGATATCCCTAATTTAATTGACGAAATAGAATCAATGGGGAAAAGCCAAAAAAGAGCAATTGAGTCTTATTTAAAGGTATTATTATTACATTTACTTAAATGGAAATATCAACCCAGTTATCGCTGTGGTAGTTGGAAAGCATCTATCCGTAATAGTCGTTGGGGAATTAATAAACGAATAAAAGAGAGTCCTAGTTTAAAAAGTTATCCCACAGAAGTGATAGAAGAATGTTATAAAATTGCCAGAGAAAATGCTGCGGATGAAACGGGTTTACCTTTAGAAACTTTTTCAAATAGCCTTGAATTTACCATTAAACAAGTTTTAGATGATACTTTTTTGCCAAATATTGAAGCATGAATGATAGTTTATTAGCCACTCAAAACCTTCCTTTGTATGGTCAAAGAATTTTAATAACAGCTCCCCGTAATTATGCTTCTCGTTTCGCCACTGAAATTATTAATTATGGTGGAATTTCTATGATCATGTCCACCATAGAAACTTGTTATTTATCATCTTATGAAACGTTAGAAAACTGTTTACATAATCTTCATAAATTTAATTATATTGCTTTTACCAGTCGTAATGGAATTAATGCTTTAATTAGTCGTTTAGAAGCGTTAAATTTATCTTTATCCTGTTTAGCTAACTGTCAATTAATTGCCATTGGAAAGGATGCTCAAAGATTAGAAGAAATAGGGTTAAATATTGCTTTTATTCCCCCTGATCCTAGTCCCCAAGGGATTGTATCAGAACTGGCTAAAATTCCTGATATTCATCAAAAAACTATTCTAGTTCCTATTCCTAAAGTTATTGGTATTCCTGAACCTGATATTATTCCTAACTTTATTGACGAATTACAAAAAATAGGCATACAAATAACCCCTGTTGATGCTTATCAAACCAGATGTTTAGATGCTAGTTTGTATCAAGTTGAAATTGAGTTAATTAAACAGGAAAAAATTGATATTATTGCCTTTAGTAGTACCGCAGAAATTGAAGGATTTTTGCAAATGGTGAAGAGAACTGAAATACCTAAACAATGTATTATTGCTTGTTTTGGACCTTATACGGCAAACAATGCCAGAAAATTAGGTTTAAGGGTTGATATCATTGCTAAAGATTATAGTTCCTTCAGTGGGTTTGTTCAGGCGATCGCCGAATATTTGTCTTCTTCTCACAGTACGGGAATCTACGCTTAAACAGTGGTCAAAACCGAAATAATCATTAAAAAAAATCGGCTACCATAGATAGTGGAGGGAGGCAACACCAGTCAAACTCCAGAAGAAACGATAAGAGTCTAAATCGGAGGTATTATATATGGCACTCGTACGTTGGGAACCGTTTAGAGAAATTGACACCCTACAAAGGGAAATGAATCGTTTATTTAATACCTTGTCACCCAGTGAATTAATTGACAAGGACTTTGAAAAAGTATCCTTTGTTCCTGCGGCCGAAATGAGCGAAACACCAGAAGCAATTGACCTCAAACTAGAAATTCCTGGCCTAGACGCAAAAGATTTAGATGTTGAAGTTCAAGCTGATTCTGTTAGCATTAAAGGCGAACGGAAATCAGAAGAAAAAACCGAAGAAGACGGTATGACTCGTACCGAATTCCGTTATGGTAAGTTCCATCGTGTTATTCCTCTACCCACCCGTGTAGAAAACAATAATGTAACTGCAGAATACAAAGATGGAATTCTTCATCTAATTCTTCCTAAAGCTATCGAAGAACGGAACAAAGTAGTTAAAGTTAACATTGGTTAGATTGATTACTATTCTGTTGCTTTTCCAGTTTAAAACAGAAAAAAGATAGTAATGGGGTGAGCAAAACTCACCCCAAAATTATTAGTAGATTATCTTAGGGTGGGTTAGACGACTATAATTTAGGTCATAAGAAAAAGATAAGAATCCGTCGTAACCCACCAAAATAAGATTTTTCGGTTTATTACCCTACGCTAATAAGAGACAGATTATAACTCGTCTGGATCAACCCCCAAGCTTCTAAGTCTTTCTTCTAGAAGTTTTGCTCTTTCTTGAGCTTGTAAAGCTTGTTGTTGAGATTCTCTTGCTTTTTCTTGAGATGTTAAATACCGTTTTCCTTCTTTGTTATACCAATATAACCACTCTCTTTCTACTCCTTGATAAACCCCGATTTCTCTTCCTATTCCTAAGTTAATTTCTGCTAACCAAACGGGTTCCCCTTCTAATAATTGGTACTCTCCACTTTCCAATTGATATACTTCTAAACGGGGTTTTCTTTTTCTTAAAGGGTTATAAATTACATAATATAAAACCCCCATTTTGGCATATTCTTCTTTCTTTTGAGTATATTCTCCTCTTCTGGTTTGAGACACAACTTCTAAAACCATTGTGGGGATAACCAGTTCATCCCATAACACATAAGATAACCTCAAATCTGAATCAATAATACGGGGGACTCCTACGCTTAAAAAACCATCAGGAACGATGACATCTGTAGGATTTTCAGGGTCATAATAAATCCCCATATCTACCCCAAAATACCAGTCCATTCTCTCTTCCCAAATCAAGGCTAAAATATCTTTGAGAACATGGGGGATTAAGTCTTGTAATTCGTTATCCACAGGAGTATCATCAGAGTCGGGTAAATCTTCAGCAGAGGGTAAACAATGACGGGGATTATAGTTTAATAGCATTGTCAAAAATTGAATTTGCTTGGGAAAATTTTATTTTATTCTATCATTTCTTTTAATTCGGACAAGGAACAATTTTTTTACTAGAATGTCTCGAATATTAAAATAATTTAACTTTGATGAGTAAATATTTATTTGCAAAAGTAGGTTTTACTTTTTTAACGATGTTTGGACTAGGAAATATAAACATAACTTCTGCATCTGCTTTAACCATAACTTACAATGCAGGTTTAGATTTTTCTCCGACAGAAAATCCTAATGGAGTATGGAGTTATGGTAACTCTAATTCTTTGTCAAATATATCAGCTTTTACTCTATATAATGTAATTACTGAAGGTGATGTCACCCGTTGGGGTGATGGAGGTGTTACGGCTGTATACGGCAATGTAACAGACGAAAATGTTATAACTTTCTTTCAAGGTCAAGTAAATGTTGTCTATGAACCTGATGAAATATATCTTCATCCATCTACAGCTAATAATCAAGGTTATGCTGTCGTTCGTTGGACTAGCCCTTACTCTAGTGACTATTCTATCAATACGTTGTTTCAAACAAAAGACCAAGTAGCTTTTAGTACCCCATCTGTTGATGTCTTTGTCTATTTCAACGGTAGTCAACTTTATGGAGATTCTTTGTTGGGTATACTTGATAGTGGTTCTTTTAATACTGATTTATTACTCGAAGAAGGAGATATTTTGGATTTTATAGTAGGTTCACTTAATGATCCTTTTGATGATACCACAGGTCTAGAACTTTCTATTACAACAACTCTGAGTGTTCCAGAACCTTCAATTATAATTGGATTAGGTGTATTAGCAACATTTGGTTTAGGAAAAGGTTTCAAACGTAAATTAAATAAAGCTACAAATAAATAGCAAAAAACAAAGTTAATATTTAATGATTTTAACGGGTAATGTGGGCAATGCCCACCCTACTATTTTATAATTATATTATCCTATTCTTCTGGAAACCAATCAGTTTTAATTTGTTCGCTAGAATAGGGACAATGATCAGGAAAATTCCAGTCAGATATTCCCGTTTCATTGGCAGCATCTGCCCTTGCGTCCTCATAAATCTTTGATAAATCCTGCCAATATCGTTTTAAACTTGGGGTATCTCTTAAATAGCGTTTGAGATGATTTCTTTCTCTTTTAATGGTAATTTCCCAAGACCTAGATCGTCTTTCTGGTTGATATTCCCATTTTAATAAATGTTGAATAATTAAACGAATAGATGATAAAAATCTGTCTCTTTCTCGTTTACCTAAGTCTTCAATCTCTTCTAATACATTGTTCCAATCTACTTCAGTATATCGTTGTTCTTTGATTAACGATACCTGTTGTTCAACCCATTTAATTATGTCGGTTTCGTAGAGCATTTTTCAATATTGATAGGGCGTTTTTATTTCATATTAGCTTACTTATTGCACCCTTGTAGAATAATTTTACCTCAAATGTGTCTTATTATCTAGGGTTAAATTACGATTAATACCAGTCATTATATCTATGAATCACCAGGAGAAAAACAAAAAAGCCCACCATAAAGTAGGCTTTTTAATAATAAATTTGAGGCTTAATTCCTATTTAATCATCGGTGCTTTAACTGCCATATCATAGCGAGAAGCCACTTCCATTTCTTCCACTAAACTAGGCACAGAGTGACGCAAGATTGTCGTTAATTGAGTAGTGGTTGAATCGTAAATCTGGGTAACAATTTTCGGATACAAACCAATACCAATGATGGGAATTAATAAACACCCAATAATAAACACTTCTCTGGGTTCTGCGTCAATAAGTTTGGTATGGGAAACTAACTCTTTATTTTCCGGTCCATATAACATTTCTCGCAACATGGACAGTAAATAAATAGGAGTTAAAATGACACCCACCGCAGCTAAAAAGACGATGATCACTTTGAAAGTAGAGTTATAAGCGTCGCTGGTAGCAAAGCCCACAAATACCATTAATTCTGCGACAAAACCACTCATTCCTGGTAAAGCTAAAGAGGCCATTGAACAAGTAGTCCACATCGCAAATACTTTCTTCATCTTCTGTCCAACACCCCCCATTTCATCTAACATTAGGGTATGGGTGCGGTCATAAGTTGCTCCTACCATAAAGAAGAGACTTGCCCCAATTAAACCGTGGGAAATCATCTGTAACATGGCCCCACTGAGTCCAATATCAGTAAACGAGGCAATCCCTATCAATACAAAACCCATGTGAGAGATAGAGGAATAGGCAATCTTCCGTTTTAAGTTACGTTGCGCAAAGGATGTTAACGCTGCATAAACAATATTCACTACCCCTAAAATAACTAAGACTGGGGCAAAATAGGCGTGAGCATCGGGTAACATTCCTGCATTCATCCGTAGAAGGGCATAACCTCCCATTTTTAAGAGAATACCCGCTAGTAACATATGTGCCGGTGCTGTCGCTTCTCCGTGAGCATCTGGTAGCCAAGTATGCAGGGGAAAGATAGGTAACTTGACCCCATAGGCGATGAGTAAACCTGCGTACAAGAACAATTGTAAGTTTAACGGGATATCTTTAGCAGCGATCGCCGACATATCAAAGGTGACAGTATCCCCGAAAAAGGCCATGGTTAAGGCTGCAACCAGGATAAATAAGGACCCTCCTGCGGTGTAGAGGATGAACTTAGTGGCTGCATATAATCGCCGTTTTCCACCCCAGATGGAGAGAATCAGATAAACTGGAACTAATTCTAATTCCCAAACCAGGAAGAAAAGTAACATATCCTGTACAGCAAATACGGCTATTTGTCCGCCGTACATGGCTAACATGAGAAAATAGAAGAGTTTGGGTTTAAACGTCACTGGCCAAGCGGCCATGGTTGCTAAAGTAGTGATAAACCCGGTTAATAAAATGAGAGGCATAGCCAACCCATCAGCCCCTACAGACCATTTTAAGTCAAGTTGGGGAACCCAGGCATAGCTTTCCACTAGCTGTAGGTTAGGGTTACTGAGATCGTAGCCTGTATAAAACGCATATACAATAATAGCAAAATCGATCAAACCCACTGTTAAAGCGTACCAACGAACGGTTTTGCCGTCTTTGTCGGGAATGATGGGGATCAACAACGCTGCCACAATGGGAAAGAGAATAATGGTGGTTAACCAAGGAAAGTTAGCAAGGTTCATGGATATTTTCTAAGCATTCATCAATATGTCGGGTATTGGTTAGGAGGCTTAATAGTTCATAGTGAATAGTAAATAGTTAAGCTCACGAATATTCTCTATTGCCTTTTACCTCTTTTTTTATCCAACACCCGTTAAGGTATGATCGTGGTGAGAGCCTAAACTGTGAGGACAGATGACAATCTAGACAATCTCTATTACCCCCCTAAATTTAACAAGATTTTTCTAGAGATACTATTGTAAAAATCTTAAATTTTTGAAAAAATTTAATCATATCAACAGAATGATAGCTTAAATTGATCGTTTGTTTGATTTGTTACTATTTTATAAGTCTTAATTATCCATTCTCCACTCTCCATTCTCCATTCTCCCTATGGCTTTATCTTCTCTTCGTCCTGCTAAAATTACATCTGTTTTACCCAATTCTATTGCTGAAGAAATTGGTTTTGAAGTGGGGGATGCTATTCTTTCTATTAATGGGACTAAACCCCGTGATTTAATCGATTATAATTTTTTATGTGCTGATGAATTTTTAGAATTGCAAGTATTAGATAGTCAAGGAAAGCTTCATCAAGTAGAAATTGAGAAAGATTACGATGAGAATTTAGGTTTAGAGTTTGAAACGGCTTTATTTGATGGATTAATTCAATGTAATAATCGTTGTCCTTTTTGTTTTATTGATCAGCAACCACCCGGAAAAAGAGATACTTTATATTTGAAGGATGATGATTATCGTTTAAGTTTTCTTTATGGGAGTTATTTAACTTTAACAAATTTAACTGAAAAAGAATGGCAACGTATCGAAGGGATGCGATTATCTCCTTTATATGTTTCTGTTCATGCAACGGAACCTGAGATTAGAATTAAATTATTAAAAAATGAACGAGCAGGATTAATAAAAGAACAGTTTAAATGGTTTCAAGACAGACGGTTACAAATTCATGCGCAAGTGGTTGTTTGTCCTGGGATTAATGATGGTATTCATTTGGAAAGAACTTTAGAAGATTTAGCAGAATTTTATTTAGGAGATATCCCGACTATTCTATCAGCAGCAGTGGTTCCTGTGGGGTTAACTAAGTTTCGTCCAACAGAAGATGAATTAATTCCTGTTAGTCAGAAAAAAGCTAGAGAAGTTATTAAACAAGTTCAAAGTTTACAAGAGGAATTTTCTCAAAAATTAGGTAGTCATTTTGCTTGGTTAGCTGATGAATGGTTTTTAATTGCTCAAGAAGAATTACCCCCAGAATCCCACTATGAAGACTATCCTCAGATTGGGAATGGAGTCGGATCAATTCGTCAATTTATCAAAGAATTTACAGTAATCGCTAAAGAATTACTACCCCAAAAAATAGAAAGACCAAAAACATTGACTTGGGTAGTAGGAAATGCCGTAGAAAAAGCCTTTCAACCTTTAGTAAAACAATTAAATCAAGTAGAAAATCTCACGATCAATTTAGCTGCATTGAATAGTGACTATTGGGGACAAGAAATTACAGTAACAGGACTATTAACAGGGCAAGATATTGTTTCAAAATTAAACAAAAAAGATAATGGTGATGCTATTTTATTACCTTCTATTATGTTGAAAGACCATGAGACCGTCTTTTTAGATGATATGACAGTTGAAGAAGTTTCAAGTCGTTTAAAAATTCCTATTACAATTTTTGATACTATTACTACTTTAATAAAAAATTGTTATTAAAGAGAGGGAAATACCATGAGTTGGAGAGTTAATAAATATCTCAAAAAAATGCCCTTACAAATGGTCATTATAATTCCCTTTGTATTACAAATTGTCAGCATTGTTAGTCTCATCGGTTATTTATCTTTTTGGAATGGAAAAGCAGCAATCAATGATTTAGTTGAACAATTAATGGAAGAAATAAATAAACAAATATCAACTAAACTACAAATTTATTTGGAAGCACCTTATTTAGTCAATCAACTCAATAAAAATGCTTTAGATTTAGGTCATTTGGATCTCAATAATCTGGAGACAATGGAAGAACATTTTTGGCTACAAAGCAAAGTTTTTGAATTAATTAGTTATATTCAATTTGGTAATAATAAGGGTGAATTTGTAGGTTTAGCTGTTAATGATGACGGAACTTTGTCTTATCAAGTTACAGCATTTACTGGTACTTTACGAAGTTATGAGATTGATAATAAAGGAAAAAGAGGAAAATTACTAAGGGTTTCTCCTAATTTTGATTCCCGTGTTCGTCCTTGGTATACAGTTCCTCAAAAAGCCAATAAACCAGCTTGGACTGAGATTTATTCTTGGGTGAGTTCTCCGACTTTAGCTATTACCATTGGTCAACCTTATTATGATAGTAATAACACCTTTCAAGGGATATTAGCTACAGATTTAACCATTGCACAAATTAGTGACTTTTTACGTAGTTTAACTATTGGTAAATCAGGAAAAGCTTATATAATCGAACGTTCAGGAAATTTGGTAGCAACTTCTGCAGAACAAAACCCTTTTATTATGATAAATAATAAACCGGAAAGATTAGCTGCTATTGATAGTAATGATCCTTTAATTCAGAAAACAACTGCTTATATTCAAGATAAATTTGATACTTTTAAGAATATTAAAATAAAAGAACAATTAACGTTTAAAATAGAAGGCGATCGCCAATTTATTTCAATTGTCCCTTGGCAAGATAAATTTGGGTTAGATTGGTTAATCGTTTTAGTGGTTCCTCAATCAGATTTTATCGCTCAAATTAATATTAATACTCGTAATACTATTATTCTTTGTTTTCTTGGTTTAATTGTAGCCATTATTATTGGCATTTTAACGGCAAAATGGGTGACATATCCTATTTTAAAACTAAACGAAAGTGCCAAAAATATAAGTCAAGGAAACTATGAACAAATAAGCAGCGATCGAGAAGATGAATTAGGAGAATTAATTCAAAATTTCAATGAAATGTCAAAACAATTAAAACAAGGATTTGAACTGTTAGAAACAAGAGTACAAAAAAGAACAATAGAATTAGAATTAGAGAAAGAAAAAGCCGAACTTGCGAATCACGCAAAAAGTGAATTTTTAGCTAATATGAGTCATGAAATAAGAACACCAATGAATGCTATTTTAGGATTTAGTGATTTATTATTAGATTCTATTCATGATAATCGTTCTCGCTCTCATATTCTAGCTGTTAATAATGCTGGAAAGACATTATTAGCATTAATTAATGATATTTTGGATCTCTCTAAAATAGAAGCAGGAAAATTATCAATTAACTATGAACCTGTTAACTTTCCCTTACTAATTGAAGAAATTTATTATATTTTTTTGCATAAATCCCAAACTAAAAATATTGATTTACGATTAGAAATTGATACTTCTTTACCCACACAAATTTTCTTTGATGAAGTTCGTTTGCGTCAAATTCTTTTTAATGTTGTTGGTAATGCTATTAAATTTACAGAGCAAGGATATGTCCTCATTCAAGTTAAGAATATACTATCTACTGATCCCGTTAATTCTTCCCAAACCACTGTTAAAATTATCATAGAAGATACAGGAATAGGTATACCAATTGAAGAACAAAATACAGTATTTGAATCCTTTTTTCAAGTAGAGAGAAATAATGCCAAAAAATATGAAGGTACTGGGTTAGGTTTAACAATTACCAAAAAGTTAACCGCAATTTTGAACGGAACCGTTAATTTGAAAAGTCGACCCAAAAAAGGGAGCATTTTTACATTGACTTTCCCTAATTTAACTGTCGCTGAAAAACATAATGACCTAGATAATAAGAGTATTCAATTATTAGATAATAATTTAGATCAATTCCCCGAAATGACCATTTTAGCTGTTGATGATAACCAATCTAATTGTGATTTAATAGCAGAATATTTTCGAGATACGAATCATTCTCTTATCTTTGCTAATAATGGGTTAGAAGCAATTGAGAAAGCTTTAGATTTTTTACCTGATTTAATCTTACTTGATTTAAGAATGCCAAAATTAGATGGAAGAAATACTGCACGGTTTCTTAAAGAGAATCAGAAAACTAAGCAGATTCCTATCATTATTGTTACTGCTTCTTTACTACAAAACGAAGAAAAAAAGATCACACAAATTTGCGAAGGTTTGTTGCGAAAACCCGTGAGTCGTTGTGAATTAGTTTCTAAGTTTAAAGAAATTTTTCCTGAGTCAATTTCCCTTGATTTTGGCGATCAGTTATGGGAAGAAGAAACCGACGATTTATTAACAATAGCAGCTATTAATCAAGACAACTTATTAGAATTGTTGGAAAAATTAAAAGAAGCAAAAAATAATTGGACAACTTTACGCAAAACTATGATTAGTCGTGATTTAAAAAAATTCACTCAAACATTAAACAGTTTAGGAGAAGAATACAACTATCATCCTTTAGTGAATTATGCCACTATTTTAACCAGTCAACTACAAACATTAGACCTAGAAAACTTATCGAAAACCATGGAAAAGTTCCCCAAAATCATCCAAGAATTAGAACAATTAATTAACTAAGTCAATTAGAATTTAGAATGACCGACCCTTCACGTTAAAGAAATATTAAAAAAAGTTTTGTAGATTAGCTTACCTTAAAATCTTAAGATTATATTTATAAAAAATCTCTAACTTTGTTAATTTCTCAGTCCCCTTGTGCAATTTAGATGAAAATTTAGCTATAATAAGAAAAAAGACTTTCCCTGCTTGTAAAGTACAGGGTTTTTGGCTGTTAAACTTTTACCTAAATATTTAGATATTTAACGGTTTAATGAGTAATCATAAAGTGATTCGGTTAATCATTAGTTTCTGTCTTACCCTATTCTTGACAGTTACAATATATAGTTGTCAAAACAATCAAAATATTAATAACAGTAATAATAATAATGGGGTTCGTATTGGCATTTCTTCAGAAAATTTAATTTTTGAAGAAGAAATAAAAACCTTAACCGAAAAAGCCACCAGAAAAAGAGTTACTATTGTCCCCAAAGGTTCTGTTTCTTTAGTCAGAATGGCTTGTAATGGCGAATTAGATGCGATCGCCATTGCCGATGAAATGTGGCCCAATATTAAATGTCCCTCTGCTAATTGGGTTGATACATCAGGGACATTGTATCAAAGTCGAGTACAGTTTGCTTTACCAAAAACCACAGCACAGTCACTCGGTTGGGACAAAAAAATTGTCACTCGTCAAGAAATTGTCAACAAGCTCAAATCAGGAGAATTACAGTTAGCAACCACCATTCCCACCTACAGCAATAGTGGTTATAATACCCTACTGTGGTTAACCAGAGAAACCATTGCTTCCACCTTAACTCCGGAACAAATCACCCCTCAATCCCTTGTTCCCTTACAACCTATTTATCAAAATTTAGCAAAATCTAGTGAAAGTACAGCTTATTTAGCGGAGAAATTAGCCCAAGATTGGCCAGAAAATACCATTGCTGCGCTCTATCGGTTTTTGTATGCACCAGATGGTACAGCACTCTATCATCACGGAGAAACCCTTACCTTATCCCAACCCGTTACTTTAATTGAAGTCAAACCAGCGATTCCCGTTACCCCTAGTTGGTTTGTGACCACAGAAAATGAAACTCTGAAAAGACAATTAATTGAGGGGGTATTTAATCAATTAGAAGCCGAAAATCCCCGTAAATTTCAACAAATTAAACAACTTAATCCACCCTTACCTAATACCGTAACAAAAGAAGCTAGTCCCATTGCTGAAGTTCATCGTCAACTTTTAGAGAACTTTCATCCTTCAATTCGACAAAAACGTTGGATTATTGGCATTATTGATGGTTCTGGTTCCATGAGAGGACAAGGATATCAACAATTATTAGCAGCTTTTTCAGAATTATTAGAACCCCAAAAAGCAAAAGCCAATTTTTTATACTCTCCCGATGATCGTTTTAGTTTAATTATTTATCAAGGACATGATGCTTATCAAATCCCCCTGAATAGTCAACCCGGTGAAGAAATATCAAGAGAAGTTTTATGGGAAACGCTGAACAGAGATGTCAAACCATCAGGGACAACTCCTGTGAACAAAGGGTTAATGATGGGATTAGAAACAGCTCTAAAAATTTCCCCTGATTATAAAATAGAAATTTTCTTATTTACCGATGGAAAATTTAGCAATCCTGTTACCCCTCAACTGTTAGACATTTATCAATTACTGCAAGAGAAAAACGTAGAATTAACCATTGTTGGAGCAGGAGGAATTAATGCTCGACAATTACAACGATTATCGGCAAAACTAGATGCAAGACCCATCATTTCAGAAAATGCCAGTGAGACCTTAGACAAATTACTCAAAGCATTTCGAGAAGCCCAAATTTAGTTAACTATCATGATGAATAATAATTAATTATTAAACAGAGGTAAAACAATATGAATCGGCGACAACGAAAATTTTCTCAACTGATTAGTAGTATTCTCATTATTCTGATAACCCTGGTTCTCAAATTATTAGGAATAAATTGGATTAATGCGATCGCCATTGGTATAACCCTAGGGGTGGCTGTGCTAATTTTAAGCAGTAGCTTGAGTCAGAGAATTCAAAATTTTTCCACTTGGATCGCCTATATTTTAATTGCTCTGGGAATTGGTTTTTTAGCGGTTTTGGGAATTCCTCAAATTCAAGAAAATTTTAAAACCCCTGACTTAATTTATGGTTATGTTGGGGGAGAAAGATATGATTTATTAGTAAAAAATGAGACCGTCAAAGAATTACTAGAAAAGGAAAATCTACAAATAACCGAGGGAAGTCTTACTAAAAAAGGATCAATTTCTCAACTATCTACCCTTCAATCCCAAAGCAACTTCGATGAATTAGATTTTATTTGGACAGGAGATGCTCCTATTGCTGAAGGAGGGAAACAAATCTTAGAAGCTAAAGGCATAAAAATCTTAGACAATGAAGCAACATTTAGTGATCCTTTACTGTTAGTTGTTAATAAAAATGCCGCTAAAGCTTTAGCAGAAAATAATTTTTTTACAGCCATAAAAACTGATGATAACCTCAAAAAATATGGTTTTGATTACCGAGTTGATGCCATTACTTTTGCTGATTTTTTAGAAGGTAATTTAACTTGGAAACAAATAGGATTAACTCAATACGTCTCTCCTCCAGGAGTGATTATGACTAATGCTCGCAAATCCAATGGTGGAGTGATGGCTGAAACTTTAATCGGCACTATTTGGTACAATATGTTATTAAATGGGTTCGCCGATCAAACCGATCTAAAAAATAGTTCTGATATCACTCAATTTCAACCATTACCAACTGAAACACCGCCAGAACTAGCAAAAAAAATGGAAAAATTAAGGCTTTATTCTGGTTTTGCTGAATCCACTTCTTCTAAAATTAAAGTTTCTCTAGAAGAAGGGGGTTTTCCTTGGGCCTTAACTTATTATTCTGTGGGAAAAAAAATAATTAAAGCTAATCCTCAATTTACCCTAGTTGCTTTATCCCATACAGTTGTTAATAGTAATCAATTTGTCTCTTTTTCGGAAAAAGGAACACAACTATTAAGAATTATCCAATCACCAGAATTTCAAAAAGCTGCTCAAAACTATGGTTATGATTCACCTCAAGGAAATTGGATTGTTTTACCTGATCCTAGTTTTGCTGCAGTTAAATCCCTTTCTAACTTATTAGAAGATACTTAGTTTTAAGATGGTGGGTTACGGTACGCAGACAAAACAATTCGTTTTACCTCCCAATCATCACCGCACCTAACCCACCCTACAAAGTGACATAGCTAATTACAGTAGGGTGGGTTAGACGGTTAGAATTTAGCTTATAAACAAGAATCTATCAATCCGTCGTAACCCACCATTTTAGTGAAAACAATCCACTACGAACTCAATAATGGGAATAACGATCAGTAATTCCTGCGATCGCCGCTAATAATAACCATCCAGTTAAATTAACTCTTAAGTCAAAAATACTGACATCAAACAGATTAAAAACAATACATAAACTAAAGGCCACTAAATAAGTAAATAATAATAAAATGTGTTCTTGCTTCTTTTGCATTGGTTGAGGGGATAAATTTTTAGACAATTTTCTCATTAAAATAACAGCTTTTCCTAAAATAATGCCCACAAAACTACTTAATAATAAAGTTCCAATTATTCCAATTTCTGCTAACAACATTAAAAATAAATTGTGGGGATGACCCATCCAAACATTCATTTTTTGTTGGTAAATAATAGTAAAATTACGCAGTCCCCAACCCCATAAAGGACGTTGTAACATCATCTTCCAGGCCACTCCCCATTGAGTCGTTCTTAATGCTGTCACATAACGATCATCGTACAAATCATCAGTTAATCTTGCCCAAAAATAACTAGGAATAATTTGACGCATAATATCTTGACCAAAAGGAATCCAAGCAGCCCAACAAACCGCTAAAATAGCCATAGCAATTAAAATAATAAACCAATACCAACGTAAATAAAGAGTAAAGGCAATTAAAGCTAATAAAGCCAGTCCCCAAGCACTTCTAGAATTGGTTAAAATTAATCCTATTCCATTAAATAAAATGGCGACAGTAAGAATTAATAATTGCCAATTAAACCGAGGCTTTTGGCCTTGTTTATAACGGTTATAGTGTAAAATCCAAAGACCGATAGATAAAGTAAATGTAACCACTAAAAAAAAAGCTAATGTGTTAGCATACATTAACAAAGAAGACATCCTACCATCCGGATTTCCGTAAGCAATTAACTTGATGCCAATACGATGTAGAAATAAAGGGGTTTCCCAACCAGCTAACAACTGCATAAACCCCAAAAAACAGACGGGAATAGACGTTAACACCAACCACCACGCCAGTTGATATAAGGGCAAAAAACCGTTGAAAAGAAAAGGGAATGATGCTATCATCAGAAGACAAGGTAGAAAGTTCCCTAACCCTTCCCAACTACGAAGCGGCTCGTTTGCTAATAAAGAAACAAAAACTAACCAAATCAACAAAAAAGCCAACAAGAGGTTAAGTAAGTGGGTCGAGATTTTTGAGTAGTTTTGCTTCCAGAGCGTTAACAAAACCAAGCCCAAAGCCGTTGCTCCAAAATCAGCCGAAAAAGGCAATAGAAATACTCCAAATTTTAAAGTATTTCTAAGGGCTTTACTGTTATTAAATTGCTTCATATTAAAGTAGTTTATTTTCAGTAGAAATCAAGCAAATTCCCAGTGGTCTGTGCGAGTTAAGCGAATTTCGGCCAAGGTAAAAATTACAGGAATGATGCGGCCATAGTTAGTAGCGATCGCCCGCCAACCAAGGTCTGCAAGAAACCAACCCCATAACACTGGGCCCACAAAAGATAAAACCCCTCTGACGACCCCATAACGCGCTGCTGTCACTGCCATACCTTGGCGTGCGCTATTGATGGCTACCTGGTTGGCAATAGCTGCTCCTCCCCTAATCATAGCTTGCTGGGCCATTTGATAACGGGCAAAGTGGAGAGCAAACTGTTGAGCAATGTGCTTGAGCAATAGAGGTTTAACGATAGAATTAACTGCAAAAGCACCGCTCCCCTTTAATAACAGATTAATCGGGTTATGCTGTAGTTGCACTGGTAACGCATCGGGTAGATCCGAGTTAGCCAAAGCGTCTTGTATTTGTAGCATCAAGGTATTTTGTTGCTCAGGGGGCATTTTATTCCAAGCTTTCCCCAATAAATGCAGGAAAATATCAGCCTCAATATCCGTCGTCGACATTTCATGAGAGTAAGGAATCTTGAGATAATGACAGACACGAATTAACGTTTGACGATAACTAAAGGCTTTAGTGTTGCGTTTTAAAACGGTTAAGCCATCAGAAGCCAAAAAGCGAAACCTCCCTTCAATTTCATCTAACCAGCTATCCCAATCTCGACTTTGCACCTCTATAGGGTCGGGGGTTTGTAAATAATCAAGGGGATTAAATTTACGAGAAAAAAGAACTTGAGTCAACTGACGTAACTCCTCTTCTGTAGCCATTTCCAAGGCTGCACGTAGTTCATCCAAAATCAGTCCCTCCTGCAAAGGGTTAGACAATCATTCCTATTCTACTTAATTTATGTCCAACTACTTAGGGTTTGCTGAATAAAAGATCAACTCTGATTAAGTTAATATTTCTCCTCCCATTAACTTTTTATAGCGACTTTCTAGTTCTTTCTTAAGTGAAGGTAAACCCCCTAAAGTTTTATCAGCCACAATAAGTTTTTCTGCTGCTACTCTTGCTAATTCTAACACTTCTTGGTCTTCCACTAAACTCGCTAAAGCAAAGTCAGGTAAACCGGATTGACGGGTTCCTAAAACGGTTCCTGGACCACGAAACCTTAAATCCATTTCTGAGATAAAAAAGCCATCTTGGGACTGTTCTAGGACACTTAATCTTTGTTTGGCATCGGGAGTTTTACTACTACTCATCAATAGACAATAGGATTTATGAGAACCCCGACCGACTCTACCTCTTAATTGATGAAGTTGTGAAAGTCCAAATCGTTCCGCATTTTCGATTAACATGACAGTTGCATTAGGAACATCTACCCCTACTTCTATAACTGTTGTTGAGACAATGATCTGATATTCATTGTCTCGAAAAGCGGTCAAAACTTCGTCTTTTTCGGCTGAACTCATCCGTCCATGTAAGAGTCCAATATTAAAGTCTGGAAAGACTTTACCTGAGAGTTTTTCATGTTCTTCTACTGCTGCTTTTGCGTCCAATTTTTCTGATTCTTCAATCATGGGAAAAATGATATAAACTTGTCTTCCTTGAGCAACTTCTCGACGAATTAAATCATAAGCTTGTGTCCGTTCTTTTCCAGTCAATGCTGTTGTTTGTATTCCTTGTCTTCCAGGGGGTAATTCATCAATTTGACTGACATCTAAATCTCCATGCAAGGTTAATGCAAGGGTACGAGGAATCGGTGTTGCAGTCATCGTTAAAACATGAGGAGATTTACCTTTTGCTAATAGTTTTGCTCGTTGCTGTACCCCAAAACGATGTTGTTCATCAATGACAACTAAGCCTAATTTTTGGAAGTTTACAGGGTCTTGGATTAAAGCATGAGTTCCCACTAAAAGGGGTAATTCTCCTGTGATTAATTGACGATGAATTTCTTCTCTTTTTGCTTTTTTGGTAGAACCTGTTAACAGTTCTACCGGTAAATATAATTGGTTAAACCAAGGAACTAATTTACGATAATGTTGTTCAGCTAATACTTCTGTTGGTGCCATTAATGCCGCTTGATAACCAGATTGTAAGGCGGCTAAAATGGCAAAAACAGCGACAATTGTTTTCCCTGCCCCCACATCTCCTTGTACTAAACGATTCATGGGAGTAACTGAGTTTAAATCTTCTAAAATTTCATTAATGACTCGTTGTTGTGCATTGGTTAATTTAAAGGGTAATATGTTATCAAACTGTTCAATTAATTTACCTTGAGGGGTAAAAACTGCACTATCATGGATCTGTTTTTGTTCTTGACGACGTTGCAGGAAACCTAATTGTAAATAAAAGAACTCATCAAAAACTAAACGCCTTCTGGCATGGGCTAATAATTCAGGACTTTCAGGAAAATGAATATTCCTAATCGCTTCTTTCAATCCCATTAAGCTATACTCTTCTCTCAATGCTCTTGGTAGAGGCTCTCTTATCTGTTTAATGGCTTCTAAACTAGCAATAATAGTCTTACGAATTAAATCGGCTCCTATCCCTTCTGTCAAAGGATACACAGGTAATAATCTACCAATTTTGATCGATTCAATACTAGAGCCTAAACTATCTAAAACTTCAATTTCTGGATTTTCTAAAGTTACCCCGTAGCGATTTTGTTTGACTAAACCGGATGCTGCTACCACGGCACCTATGGGATAAATTCTTTTTTGTTTTTCTTGCCATCCTCTATTAGTAAAACGAGGTCCAAAACAGAAACGATTTAGTTTAATTTGTCCTGTATGATCTCGTAAAACTAATTCAAAAATGCTCAATTTTTTATTTTTAGGACTGGTAAAACAATTACAGCGTTTTACCGTTCCAACGATGGTGACTGTTTCCCCTGCGACTAATTCAGAAATAGTGACTTGACGAGCATAGTCAATATGATCACGGGGATAATAAAATAGGAGGTCTTTGATGGTATAGAGTCCTAATCTTTTTAATAATTCTCCTTTTTTATATCCCACTTCAGCTAAATTGCTTAAAGATTGATCTAAAGTAATAGGACGAAGGGATGCTTTTTTATCACTAATAGCTGTAGTTTTTGCTAACTTTGGCGGTGAAGGTTGGGAGGGAGTTTCTAAAGTTTTTTTGAGTTCGTATAAAAACTGACGAGTTTGACTAATTAATGTCTTTCTTTTGGCGATTGTTAAGTTAGGATACTCTGCATATTGTGAGGCAAACTGTTGCCAACGTCGGCGATCGCTGCTTGGGGTTCCTTGGGGAGGATTTTGACCAAAATTAAGGCACAAAAATTCGTTAAACTGATATTGATTACCCTGTAAATTGGTAAATCCTTTTTCTGCTTCAATGGAAAGGGCTTTATCTAAACGTATCCAGTCAGGTTTTTCTGTGGCCATAGTCAATGAGAATGTAGAATTTAGAATTACGGATCCCTAAAGTTGGAGGTTTGAAACCCTTTGTTCGGTCATCGATAGAGTGAATACCTGGACTTTTTATTTTGCCATACTAGGAAATGATGACCCAATACTGGTGTCATCGAAAATTTATCTTTTAGAAAAAATTGAGAATTGACAAAATAAGAATCTATCAGGACATAATAGTATGTTAAGTTTAATGAGGATCTTGATGTGGTCATATCGATGTGGATGGAACTAGCCAATTCACACCCCAAGGTTTTAAAAGATCCTGGCCCGAGTGCTTTTTGTTGGAACTCCCATTACGATTACTATATTTCAGTTGGCTTCAAAGCTTGGACAGCGACAGATGGCTATTGGGGAGTCTATGCGGACTTACTGAAAGGAGTGCAGAAACATCTGTCAGAGCTAGACATAGAACTGGCCATTCCTCAACAAGATATTCGGGTTCATCCATCATCCTCGGAAAGTCCAGAAAATTCTCTTTGACGGATAACGTTATCCGTCAACGCCTGATTACTTCTTTGAATCAATTAGCTGTTTCAATTTTTCGTGATTAAAATTTCTTGGTCGCGCTCAATCCATTTTTTTTGGCGATCGCTAAAATTGAGTCATTTAAGTCAAGAGATGATGAACTAACATTTATGTCTCGGCAATTAAAGAGCTTCTTCTAGACTCAAAAAAGGTGACTCTATAATCAATAATAGCCAATTTTTTTAGAAGACCTAAAGTAAAGTCTTGGCTCTATAGTTTTTTTGCAACTCAATAGATTTTTTTACAATGGTCGTCTCATCAAGATTCTTGAATGTCCGAGCTAATTTTTGTAGTGCTATAGTTTTCATATCAATAGACGAACGATCTCAATAAAAAATCGCCCCACATTTCCCACACTCACTCAACCTAATATGAAATCCTGTTGAATACCATACGTTAAGATAAGGTGAGCAGGGGAGACAGAGGAAGCAGAGGAAGATGGATTTACTAGAGGAATTTTAACGTTTACTGATTAAGCGGATTTCATATAAATATTGATACACCTAATTAAAAAATGTTATGAGATCGAGGTTTAAGAAAAAGATTAACCCTTATTTTTCTACCAAAATTTTCACTAATAATGTAACGATTTCTTCTAATTTTTCAACTCTTTCTTCTAAAGAAACTGGTGGGGATAATCCTTCAATCGCTTGTAATAAACTGTTCCATCCTTTGCATTTTATACCATAAGCTTGTTTATAAGCAGCATAAGCATTATTATAATTTCCATAACGCTTAATTAATTCTTCTTTAGTTATTTTACTTTCAGGGAGAGATTTATTCGTATTTTCAACAGCATCTAATAATTGATTCAAACGAGTGGATAAGGTTGCTGTAATACCAAAAACTTTAGCCGAGTTTTTAATATCCTGTTGCTGTAAATCTTCTAATTCTTCGATTAATTTACTAAATCTTGACATAGGTTTTACCTTAAATAATTATTATTTATCTAATGAATGTCTACCGATATCAGACTGACTGGTTCCCATTTGAGGTTTATTAGGATCATAAGGAAGTGTATTATCAATTTTACCAAAATCTTGAGGATTATCACTAAAAAATAATGATTGAATTAACATCCAAACAATACTAAACTTTCCATATAAGGACTTAGTTTCTTTGACTTTAATAGTTGCTAATTCAACTTCAGTTTCAATATTTTTCAATTCAGCAATAACTTTATCTCTTTGTGCTGTAATTGTTTGTTTGTCTTGAGTTAATTTAACCATCTGTTGATTCAGGTCTGTTAGTTCAGATTTTAAAGCCTCAATACTTTCATATTTTAAATTAATTTCTACTTTTAATTCTTGGTTCTCTTTTGAAATTTTAACAATTTCTGCTTTTAAACTTTTCTTCTCTATTTTTTGTTCTTCCCTACGACGAACTAATTGACCTTGAGAACGTCTTAAAGTCTTAACTACCTCAACTGCTTCTTGTAATTGTTTATTCTCAGGATAATTTTTAGCTAATTTATAAACAGCGTTTACACGAGTATTAATAGTCGTTGTCATGGTGAAAATTGTTTTGTATTTTTCATAACAAAAGTATAGTAATTTAACTCAAAAATTACCGTGATATTGATCACATCATCAATGGCAACTTAATTAAATTGAATAATAAGAAATTTAACTTTTGTTCCATCTAAACCTTGCTATCATAAAAACAATAAGTAACGCCACCATCGAAGAAATTGTATCATGGCGAAAAAAAGCTCTTTCCCCCTCACAGACTGGTTAGAAACCCATTGGACAACCCCCGCTTTTAGTGGTTGGTTATTAGCGATATTAGCTCTATGTTTCTTTGGAGCAGCCACTAATACTATGGCAGGATGGTTATATGTGTTAAGTGGAACCATTCTCGCTTTGCTGATCCTCGGAGCAGTTCTCTCAGTGCGATCGCTCTCTCAAATACAAGTCCGTCGTCGTCCCCTCAACCCGGTTAGTGCAGGGGGTGATCTCACCGTTGAAGTTATCATTGAAAACGGCTCAAAATCAGCTAAAACCCTACTGGAACTATGGGATCTCGTCCCTGTGGTTCTAGAAAAACCCCAAAATACTCCCATTGAAGCTATTGCACCCCAAGGGGACTATCATTGGACTTATTATCTGAAGACGGAGCGACGGGGGGTTTATCATTGGCATGAGGTACAGTTACGCAGTGGTTCCCCTTTGGGACTGTTTTGGTGTCGTCGCAGTCAAGAGGTTCCAGGGAAAGCGGTGGTTTATCCGCAAATCTTACCCCTCAATCATTGTCCGATGATTGATACCCTTGGACAAGAAGAAAGCGACCAAAAACAAAGCGATCGCCGTTTTCAATCAGCTAATGAAGGGGTAACAAAGGCCTTACGTCCCTACCGTTATGGTGATCCCATGCGCATGATCCATTGGCGCAGCAGTGCCAAATATGATGAGTTTCAGGTACGGGAGTTGGAAGTGATCACGGGGGGAGAAGATATTTTGATCTGTCTTGATAGTGGTTCGTCATGGATCGATGACAATTTTGAGGAGGCCGTTATTGCAGCAGCATCTTTATATTTTTATGCTAGTCGCGCTCAATTAAATGTTAAATTATGGACAGCAAAAACAGGGGTGATTCATGGTAATCGTATGGTGTTAGAAACCTTAGCTGCTGTGAATAAAGAAGAGGAAGAACAGGAGAAAACTTTACCGAAGTTACCTTTAATTTGGATAACAGAAAATGCTGCAAGTTTTCAACATTTACCCCCAGGAAGTCGTTGGGTTTTATTTGCAAAAGAAGAAGAGAAAATACCTAACTTACTGTCAGAAAAATTGCTCGGTTTAGTTATCAACCCTGACCAATCTTTACAAACTCAATTACAAAAAATACCTCATTGAAGAAGGAGTCAATCAGAATGTAGAATTACCTCCACCTCAAGTTGGAGGCTTGAAACAACGAAAATTCTTCTTCTCTTGGTCAGAATAAAGGAGTCAGGAGTCAGGAGAAAAATAGAACAGGATTTGAATCCCCATTCTATTTATAGAAACTTGTAGAAGTTGGGGGATTAAACCCGATAATCTGCCAATTTTTTATGCAGAAATCGATTTATTTATTGTTTGTTGATTAAACTTATTAACCTCCTGGCGAACGAGATGACAAAAATGAGCAATCGGGGGAATAGTAATGCGATCGCTCGTAGAAACCAAAACCACTTGACGGGTTAACATTTGGGGTAATTTCTGGTTAGACTTATGCAAAATAGGGGCTAAAGAACGCACTGCCAAACTATCATCTTTATGGGTTTCAATTAATGCCGTTTCTGGTAATAACGCAATCATTTCTCCCTGTCTAACCACCCCTCGAAACCCATCTAACATATTTAATTCCATCACTGCATTGATGGTTAAATCATGAAGGGAAAACCATTCTTGTAGTAATCGTTGCATTCCATAACCATCTTTAAATACCACCTGTGGATAGGTGACTAACTCACTATAAGGAACCTGATCATAAGCGGTTAATGGATGATTAGCAGCCATTAAAACCTGAATTTTCTCTTCATATAATAAATCGACTATCATCTCAGAGCTAGTGGTTAAAAAACGATTATTCATCACCACTGCAATATCTACCAAACCATCTCTTAACACCTTCAACGCGCGATCGCTTCCCAAAGCAGTCACCCGTAACTGCACATGGGGATAATCTAAACAAAATTGTTGTAAAATGGGAGGCAAGAAATGAGAACAAACCGAGTGAATGGCAGCTACACACAACTCTGGCTGTTTTCCTGCCTGTAAGTCCTTGATTTCTTCCCTAACGGTTTCCCATTCTTGACAAATTTTCTTGGCCCGTGGCAACAATTTTTCTCCTGCTACCGTCAGTCTAGCCTGAGTGGAACGGTGGAACAATAATGCCCCTAAATCCCCTTCTAGTGCCTGTATTTGTCGGCTAATGGTAGACTGAGTGATCCCACACAGGCTGGCCGCTTGTCCAAAACTGCCCGTGTCTGTGATGGCCAAAAATGCTTGTAGTTGCTCAATTCGCATTGATAAGGCTGTCCACATCTTACATTCTTAACCATACCTTATTTTTAACCCTAATGTGGTAGAAATTGATACTAAAATTCTTGAAAATTGTTAATAATGCAGTATTTACTGGTGTTTATGGGAGGGGGTTTAGGGAGTTGTGTTCGTTACTTGATTAGTAAAATGATTAATGAACGAATTGACACCATGTTTCCTTGGGGAACATTAACCGTTAATTTAATCGGTTGTTTAGTGATTGGCCTAATCATTGGTTTAATCGAAAGATTCCCCATTCATCCTTATTGGGGATTATTGTTAGTAACAGGGTTTTGTGGTGGGTTTACGACCTTTTCGTCTTTTTCTCTTGAGAATAATTTATTATTGAGGGAGCAAGAATATAGTTTATTAATCGTTTATACAATGATGAGTTTATTCTGGGGGTTGGCGGGAACTTTGTTGGGAATAATGATTGTCAAAAGACTTTAAGACAGTTTTGGTAGGTGGGCAAAGTTTTTTGGCTCATGAGTCGTCCGCACAACTTTTTTATTTGCCCACCCTACGGAGTTGTGGTTAATTGAGGGTGGTTAATTGAGCATTTTTATAATAATGACTCAAAATTTGATGATAAGGTATCCCTTTTTGTGCCAGATAATGACTTCCCCATTGACTTAAGCCAATACCATGACCATACCCTCTCCCTTCAATGGTAAACATTCCCTTATGTTTAGAAACGGTAAATAAGGTACTTTTTAACTTCAAGGCCTTGCGTAACTGATCATCCGTAATATTACGAGACCCGCGACTACCCACCACCTTTAAGGTAATAATGCGTCCGTGGGGGGTTGTTTTTTCAGGGAGTAGCGATCGCACAGCCCCCACACCGCCAATGCGACGGCCCATTTCCCAAGCACTAAAGGTTTGACTCCATTGAAAAACGGGAGCTAACTGATCATAGTCTACCACTCCCCGTAAATAGGGTAGAGGAGAACTCCAGACATCTTCAACATTCTCTGTATGACCCCCAGAAGAAGAATGAAAGGCTGATAAAATTACTTTACCCTGATAGGTCAAAACTTCCCCGTTGGTGGCTTTAACCGCATCGTGGGTGGTGACAAACTCTGTTTCTAAACCCTTATAGACTTGGGTGTTGGTAGTGGTGTCCAAATCATAATAACGGTTACTGGCCCTAGACGCTTTATAGAGAGCATAGGTACGAGCGACCACTGCTTGAGATTTTAACGCTTCTTGGGGCCAAGTGGGATAAGCTTCGGCCCCTACTACACTATACAAATACTCTTCTAAATCCACTAAATTCAGGGCAGTCACACCCTTTCCTTGACGGATAATGCGGACCTTTCCTCGATACCAGCGATCGCCGATCCACACCACTCCATCGTCTTTGGGTTCAATGATTAAATGATTAGAGTTCCATTGATTGAGATTGACTCCATTACCCCTCGGTTTAACGGTAAAACCATCCAAAGCGGCTAAGTTACCGATCGCTCTTCCTCCAGCGTCCCTAACAATAGCGGGGGTTGAACTGCCTACTTGAACAGTATTAACACCTTTTTTAACAGCAATACGCAGTTCTTTGGCTGCTTGTGCTGGTAAACAGAGAATGAGCCATATTAATGCGATTACCCCAGTATATCGCCCCCAGCTTAACCAAAACCGTTGAGCCATATCATTGTCAGTGTTGACCTTCTGTTTTACTGTCATCACTATTTTCCTCACACACCTTATAGCAGTTTTCAATTGAGTGTATCAATATTTTAGTGAAGTTGAGTGTGGGAAGTATCTCTGGGGTGGGGAGTGTTTATGGCTAAATATGGCTAAATTTTAAAATAGTGGTTATTATAATAGGCCAAATATAAATAAGCTTTTAACTATAGATATAAGTCTATACTTATAATCTTTTTTGATCACTCCATATTTTCTTACCTTGCTTACCTGGGGCGCTCTCAATGATGTCATGAGCGATCGCCCTAGTTTTCGCATATTTAGTGTGCATTATTCAATTTGTTGAGGAGTTAACCTATGTCCGTTCAAAATGCTTTGTTTTCCGTGGTTGAGAAAGCTTTAGAAAGTGTTTTCGAGTTATTACAAGAGTTTGCCAGTACCCCCCTATTTGAAGACAAGGTAGAAACTGCATTTGGGGAAGGAGTTGATCTCAGTGGGTTTCAGACTGCTTGGCTTAATGGAGAATTTGAGGACTTTCCTGAGATTGAGATTCGCAGTGCAGCCGAGATTAATGGTGCTTACGGGGCGTTTTCTGACGATACAGACAAAATTTATCTAGCGCAAGAGTTTATTGAGGCTAATATTGATAATCCTGATGCCATTGTCAAGGTATTGCTAGAAGAATACGGACATTTTGTTGATTCTGAGGTGAATGATAGTGATGCAGTCGGGGATGAAGGAGATATTTTTGCTCGGTTGGTACTGGGAGAGACATTAAGTACAGAAACCTTAGCACAGTTGAAAGCAGAAGATGATAGTGTGACTATTGTTTTAGATGGGGAAGAAATTGCGATCGAGCAGTCTTGGAATGGAATATACTTTCAAGTCAATGGAACTGATGGTAATGATTCTTTAGAAGGAGGTAACAGGCAGTATATATCGGGTACCTCTATGGAGCAAATAGGTACTGACCCCATTGGAAATCCTGTGTATGGACCAGTGCCAGTTTATAGCTACACTGAAAACGAAGGATTCATGGGTGGTTTAAGCGATGATACCATTTATGGTAACGATGGTGACGATATTCTTAATGGGGATGGTGGTAATGATTTTCTTGATGGTGGAACTGGCAATGATACCCTTAATGGTGGGTCTGGTGAAGATAGTCTCTTGGGTCAATCTGGACATGATAGCCTTAATGGTGGGGACAACAATGATAGCCTTAATGGTGGGTCTGGTACGGATTTTCTTGATGGTGGGTCTGGCTCAGATTTACTCTATGGTCAGCACGGTGACGATATCCTCATGGGCGGATTGGATAATGATACTTTAATCGGTGGCGAGGGCAACGATACCTACATATTTGATGCAGATGTCAATTCCGGAACCTATACCATTAGTGAACATATCATCGCCTTGAAAACCCATCATGGTCGTTATCTTCAGACTCAGGATGCGGCATCAAATTACGAAGTGAGTCAACAAACCGTTCTCGAGGATTGGGAACAATTTACTGTTATCGGTACAGGTACAGGGGAAAAAATTGGCTTGCACACCTACCACAATCGTTTTCTTCAAGCTCTCGATAGTAGTAGCGCACATTCTTCTGGAACCTTCGATGTAAGTCAGCAAACCGTCTTTGAGAATTGGGAACAATTTACGGTAGAACAACAAAACGACGGGAAAATTGCCCTGAAAACCCACCATGACAAATATTTGATGGCTACGGGTAATGATACACAATCAAGCAACTCCCCATGGGAAATACGCCAGTCAGATAGTGTTGGTGACTTGGAAAAATTCATCATCGAAACAACTCAAAATTCTGGGATGGATATCCTAGACTTTTCGAGTACGACTACTAAAACCATTACCATTGACCTGAGCAATCATAATCAACAGCAAGTTAGTGATAATCTATCTTTTATCATTGATTCTCATCTTGGTAGTGGCATTGAGAATATTATTGGTGGTAGTCTCAATGATAGTTTGACAGGCAATAACTTAAATAATGCTCTAATCGGTGGGAAAGGAAACGACACGATTGATGGTGGTAATGGTCATGATTTTACCACTTATAAGGGAAAATCACAGGATTACATCATCACGTATAACGAAGGCAATGGAACTTGGACAGTTCAAGATAATAAGACTGATGATTATGATGAAGGGACTGATACTCTGATCAGTGTTGAGCAAATATTGTTTGAGGGTGATAGAACAAGGACTGTTAATGATTATGTCAAAAATACAATCTATGCTGTTGCAGGAGTGCATGAAGCAGGAGAAGATACCAGTCACAAGATTAAAGGTGGTGATGCTAAAGCAACGAATTTCATAATTGATATTGAAGGTTCTACAGGTCTTGGGTTAAATTTTGACACAACTAAACTGGCAAATTTCATCAATGATATTACGCTACCAAACCAAGAGATTGAAAAGTGGAGGTTATGGACGAATGTTGCCTTAGAACTAGCTCAAGGTACAGTAAGTGCTGCTATGCCTATTAAAGGGGACCTATACGCAGGAAGTATTGGAGTTATGCAAGCTCTTGCAAACTATGGATTCGATATAGCACAGGTTTTTGCTCAAAAACAAGCTGCCCGCGACGCTATTAATAATTCGAACTACAATACTTCAGCTTGGGGAACCATAACCCAAACTAACAGAGATTTGGTCGTGATTGAAGATTTCCAAATTGGAATGGATACCATCTTTTTACCTTCAGTCAAAGACATACAAGTAAACGGCGTTGAGTCTGTTGGTTATGCAATAAAATCCGGTACATTAAACAGTAATTCTGGTGTTTGGATCGAAGCACAGATAGGAGACGAAAATGCTAATCTTGCCTTTATTGTTAATAAGTACGGGAATGACCTAAGTAATACAGACTTTGCAGATATAATTACTAATCTCTTTCGTGAATCTGTAATCGGTACCTTCAATGGAACCCCCATTAAAGTTGATCCTAATAGCAGTGGCAGGGAGAATAAAGCAGGGACTTATGCTAATGATCATATTTATGGATTAACCCTTAGTAATTCAACCTTTGAAGGTCAAGAAGGTTCTTTTGAATTAATAGGAAAATTTGGTGATGATTTAGTTGAAGGAAACAAAGGACAGGATATCCTCTGGGGGGGATTTAATACAGACGAAATCCCTACGTTTGACAACTTGACTTACGAAGATGATGGTTTTGATATTTTACGAGGGGGTGAAGGTGACGACACACTTTATGGTGGAACTGGCAATGATATCCTAGATGGTGGTGGTTACAACTATATCAATAATGAGCTTGAGTTGCAGGAGATTATCATTAACGATGGAACCGACACACTCACTGGAGGTTTCGGTAACGATACTTTTGTCTTCAATACCCGACTGACTGGCACTGATACAATTACGGACTTTGGGATTTATCAAGATACCATTTTGATAAATCTTGATAAGGATGAAATTGGTAATTCTGTCAACCTAAGTTATACTTACTCGGGTACTGACCTTACTTTGTCTATTGCTAATACTCCTATTGCTAAACTCCAAGGTATTTCCCAAAGTCATATCCCTACTGTTTTCAAACGGATTGAGTTTATCAGTCATAATAATTCACTTCAAGACACAGAAGGTACAGATATCGCCATCCTCGACAACGAAAATAATAATTTCTTTGGCAAAGGAGGAGATGATTGGATTTATGGTGGAGACGGTAATGACACCCTAGCAGGGGGTTTGGGAAATGACATCATGATTGGTGGCGATGGCAATGATGACTTCAATGGGCAAGAAAACGATGACATCATGATTGGTGGTTACGGTGCAGATATTTTCAGGTTCGATGGGACTTCAATAGTAGGAAGTGATCGCATTCTCGACTTTACTGCTACTGAAGGAGATCAACTTCATCTTGAAGTTGCCACATACAATAATCCCATCAGTCTCGACTATACCTATTCTGGAACCAACCTTAGTCTCTCGATGTCAGGACATCAATTTGTTACCCTGGAAAATATTGCTCAATCTGATGTCGCTTCTGTCTTCAAACGAATTGCAATTATCGATAACTCTGGTTCAGAAACAGAAAGTAATGATATTCTTGTCGGAGGCAATGGAAATGACGCTTTCTTTGGCAAAGGAGGGGATGATTGGATTGATGGTGGAGACGGTAATGATGATTTACGGGGTGGTTTTGGAAATGACATTATGATTGGGGGAGATGGCAATGATACCCTCACCGGTCATGAAAACGATGACACCTTAATTGGTGGTTATGGTGCAGATATCTTCTATTTCGCTAGTCCTTCAAGATTGGTAGGAAGCGATACCATTCTCGACTTCACTGCCAATGAAAGCGATCGCATTGAGATTGCTAAGTCTGCTTATGGTATTAGTTCTCTTGCTGAGGTTACATTTGAGTCGAGTACAGGGAAATTATTGGTTACAGGTCACACTAACCCCATTGCTACTCTGGAAAATCAATCTGGTTTTGATGTTAATAGCCATGTTGTACTGGTTTAACCGTCTTTGACACTCAAAAGTAACATTATTGAGCGATCGCACTTCATCAAATGGGGAGGCGATCGCTTTTTAGGTGATCAACAAAAAAGAGTGAGTTAATCGATCAAACCTGTTCTTTCACTCGAAATAGTAAACGCAAGTAAACAATTTTCTAGGAGTTGCAACAACCAGACACATTGTTCAATGGGGGTTGACTCATATTTCTCAAATAGGTGAGCAATTCTTTCTCTTAGGGAATGTTTGACTGGAGAGCTTAATAGCATTAATTTTAACAGAAGTACGGTCATTTTTGTTGCTCCTGAAGCAGTTTTACTATTGATTGAATTGAGATAATTTGGTAATTTTTCTGGTTCAACTAACCATTTTTCTACTAATTGATTACAAGTTCTTAAGATCAAGGAATTGTTAACGGGTTGGTTATCATATTCAGGTAAAATACATTTTATTTTCCAACTTAAATATTGCTCTATTTGATCTCTTGCTGATGAGGGTTCAATGTCTTTAACTAGATAATAAATTAACCAGACTTTAAATGTCTTAACCCCTGAATTTTTATCATTTAAGGAATGAATTAATTGAGTTTGATCGATTTTATCTTGCGAAAAGTTATTAAAGTGTTTTACCGCATTATCAAAAGCTTGATAACTTAATAAGGTGGGATTTTTAACCGAGTCAAGCGTGGGCTTTTTTTGCGCAGTAAGTTGACGAATTCTCGCCACTTCAAGTTTAGCCTTTTGCAGACTAATGGCGTAATTTAACTGTTTTTTAAACGACTGTTGTTGTTGTATTTTGATACCAGCTAACAGATAACTGTATTTTTGAGAACTATTATTACAGAGGAGACAATATTTATATAAAAAAGGATAACGTCCTAATAAATCCCCTAAATATTGCGGTTTAGGAGCATTAGAAGCATAACCAGGATTAATAATTCGAGTTAATCTTTGAAATTTTAAATATTGAGAAGTTTCAGCAAAAGCATCAATTTGTTGTTGCAATCTATTATAAAAAGTCTGCTGATGATTATGGGGAAATGAGGAATTTTTAAAGAGTTTTAATAACTCAAAAATTGCTAATTTTGTCTCTGCATTAGCAACCCAATGATAAATACAAAGTTGACAACAGCGATTGAAAAAAGATAAAAAATCTTCCTGTGATGTAGTGGAATAGGTCATGGTTTTAATGACTTCCTGAACCTTAAAATCAGGATAATCTTCTGGTTCCATCAATAATAAACGAAACCGCTCTAATACTTGAGAAGCAGATTCAGTTTGCACAAAATTTAGAAAATGTTGATAAAGAACATCTGTAGTTTGTACAGTCTGTTGCACCCTATTTCCTAATGTGTCAAAAGTATTCTGCATCATCATCATCACATCGCTGGAATTTAACTCAATATTAATCATTATTGAGGCGATCGCTGATGAACTCAATTAAAAAAATTACAAAGGTCTTGTGATTTTTTCTATTGACACTAATCCTTTCCTATGCTTCTCAAAAATTTGTCTATCTCTGCCGTTAACCCTGGTGTTTGGTCTTCTGCAAACTCATAAGTGGCTTTGACAATGGGTTTATTCACCGTTTTGGGGTGTAGCAAAAATCTAGACGATTAAGGATACGCCGATATAGGAAAGCACGGCCACGCTGTTGCTTGTCCACTCGCTGCCATGCCTGAAAATATTTTAAGGCATCATGACAGCAAAGAATCAGTCTTTCTAAAGCTAACCCCTAGCAAAAAGTCCATTACAGAACTGTTAGACCTTCACCCTCTTGGATTGGTAATGGAACCGACGGGGGGCTGGTATAGTGCGTTCTGGCATAGAGTAGCATAAGTGTACCACATCCCTGTTTTGTGGATGGGACACGCCGATCTTAAGGGTCAGCGATCGCATTTCGGGTTCCCTAACAAGTACGATAAGAATGACTTGTTATGCCTAGCAGCTTCCTATTTTGACCCTTATTTTGTCAATAAGTGGGGGGAAAGCGATTTTTGAAAGGATACCGCATAAAAGAAATACAAGCGGTGAGGGAACTTGTGCTAGAACTCGAACAACTCGATAAAATCAGAACCACATTGGTTAATCAGTTAAGACAACGGTTTGCCTTAGAGTACCCAGAAGCGGCCGAACAAACATGGCAAATAAACAAGCATGGGTACACGCCTATCATTGAGTGGTTAATCGGGAAAAATCATCATACAAGGCGAGTAAACCATTACCACAACTCAATAAGTAATAGCTTGGGTATAGATATATCCGATTACTCCTTATCCCATGCTACTACTATTTATGATATTGAACGTCGTCGAGTTCAAACGGAAAACTTGTTATGGGAAGCACTGAGTCAAGAATCCTTTATCCCCTACCTAAATGCGTTTTCTCAGTTTGAGTGGGGAATTGGAATGCAAGCGTTAATCTTGATGAAAGTGTATCCGTTTGAAAAGTTTTTAGTCAACGGATTCCCTGTTAGTGAATGGGTTGAGACCCCTAATAATGGTAAACAGAAACGCCATCGCAGCTTACAGCAATTTCAATCTTACTTAGGGCTTTCTCGAATGGTTCAACAGTCAGGGGATAAAGAATCCGTGAGATGGTTTAACTCTAAGCTAATACGGTCTCATTTATATATTTGGGCTATGGTTAGAATTTGTCCTCAACCGCCCAAACGACTTGACACGGAAGTGGGGAGGAAGTTAGGGGCAAAATGGGATCAGATGAAAGCCACCAAGCAAGCCAAGGGAAAAGATGCTATCATGCGGGTGTGCTTCTATACGACACGGCTGCTATTTAACTCACTCAAGTATCACATCTGCTTTTAGTACAAAAAAGTTAACCCCCCATGAAGGCATGGGGGGTCTAATTTTAAGAAAGTTTGATGTAGAGAGATAAACTTGGTTAAAATTATGGAAGTCTCGTCCGGCTGCTCCCATAATGACGATGCGAGTTTGCGATCGCTCTGTTTTCATTTTTTCAACCTCCAATTATCATTTTTTGGAAATTTATAACAACTTTTCCTTTGCTCAAAAACCATCAATTCTCAGCTAACCTTACTATTATCAAACTTTTCTAATTTATGACAAAATTTAAAAAAAACGTTACAGTATAACCAGAGCATTATTGATGTTGGGGAGAAGAAACCTAATGTTAGAGTTGTACCAATTTGAAGTTTCTCAATATTCTGAGAAAGTCCGTTTAATTCTTGACTATAAAGGTTTAGAATATCGCAAAATAGAAGTCACTCCAGGGATAGGTCAACTGGAGTTATATAAACTTTCAGGACAGTCACAAGTTCCTGTGCTGAAAGATGGAGAAACTGTCGTTTCTGACTCAACTGAAATCGCTTTTTATTTAGATAGAAAGTATCCAGAAAAACCCATTATTCCCACCGATCCCCTCAAAAGAGGCCAATGTTTATTAATAGAAGAATGGGCAGATGAATCTATTGGACTCAAAGGTAGAATTGCTTTGATTGGGGCATTGAATCAAAACCCTAACTTCCGTAAATCTATCCTACCAAAAGAAGTACCTGATTTCTTCAAAAACCTTGTAGGAGCAGTTCCTGGGGACTTATTGAGTGCTTTAGGAACAGGAGTTGGCTTCGGTCCAGATGCAGTTAAGGAAGCCAATAAAGCCCTTAAACAAGATTTAGAAGCTCTCAGTCTTATTTTAGAACATCAACCCTATTTAGTAGGAGATGAAATTACATTAGCTGATTTAGCGGTTGCCGGATTAAGTATTATTTTAAAACAACCCGGTGGTGACTACTTAGACATTCCCGATCCCCTGAAAGGAAAAGGGATTCCTGGTTTGGCGGATAATACAGCTTATGATAGCTTTTTCTTGTGGCGCGATCGCTTGTATATGGACTATAGAAAACCTCTAGCTTCTAAACCCTTAGAAGAAGGTTCACCGACAACCATTGATATAGAATAGTAAATATTGATGTAGGGGTTTAATCCCATTAAACCCTCATTGATGTAGGAGTTTAATACCATTAAACTCTCTGAAAAGACAGTTCAAACCTCATAATAACTCAGGAACAAAAGACCCATGAAAACCTCAGATAAACAATTTGAAGTTACCAAAACCGAACAGGAATGGCTAGAAATTTTAACTCCAGAACAGTTCAACGTTTTGCGTAAACACGGTACCGAAAGAGCCGGAACCAGTCCCTTAGATAAACAGTATGGGGAAGGAATTTATGAATGTTCTGGTTGTGGACAACCCCTATTTACTTCTGATACTAAATACAATAGTGGAACCGGTTGGCCCAGCTTTTATCAACCCATTGAAGGAGCAATTGAAACTTCAGTTGATCGTTCTTTCTTTATGACAAGAATTGAAGTCCATTGTAGCCGTTGTGGGGGTCATTTGGGTCATGTGTTTAGTGATGGACCTAAACCCACAGGAGAACGCTATTGTATGAATGGTGTTTCTTTAACTTTTAAGGCAAAAACCGAAGGTTAGGGAGAAAAATGGGGAGTCTCAGAAGAGTAGAAACAATGTTAATTTTTTCTTCTTCTACTCCCTCTCTCAAGTTATCAACTATGCAGGAACCGGTTCACCAGGACGTAATTTAATCCATTTTCCTGTTTCTTGTAAAAAGCTTTCACAACCCACTACATCCCACTCCATTTCAATATAATCCTCTTTAGGACGAATGTTAACATTGATCGTAGGTTCAATGGGTTCAAAGGTAGGGTTATCGCTTAAATGGGGTTGTTGATGTTGGGTTTCAACCTCATGATAGGTTTGACAGTTATCCACATAGTGACAGTTAATGCAAATACACATATTTATCTCCTTTTTCCAATTTACCTATTAATTTAACGTAAGAAACCTAAACTTGGCTATTGTTTAAAGGTTTATTTTACCTACGGATGGAGGAAATATTGATTAATTTATCAACTGATCGTTTACCTTTTGATTTAAACTTATTACCTGATACTGCTTATTTGGTTGGGGGTGCAGTCCGAGATGCGCTTTTAAATATTGAGCGAGAATATCTTGATTTAGATTTTATTTTACCAGAATTTACGATTGAAATTGCCAGAAAAATTGCTAATAAATATCAAGCTGGTTTTGTTATTTTAGATGAGAAAAGAAAAATTGCTAGAGTGGTTTTTCAGCAAGGAACTGTTGATTTTGCCCAACAAGAGGGAGATAGTTTAGAAGAAGATTTAAGCAGAAGAGACTTTACGATTAATGCGATCGCCTATAATTTTCATGAGCAAAAAATCGTTGACCCCCTCAAGGGTTTAGAAGATTTAGGGATAAAAACCATAAGAATGATTAGGGTTAAAAACTTACAAGATGACCCCTTAAGATTATTAAGAGCTTATCGTCAAGCTGCTCAACTAAATTTTACCCTTGAAACAGAAACACGGCAAACAATTCGTCATTTATCTCCTTTAATTACTCAAGTTGCAGCCGAAAGAATTCAAGCAGAATTTAACTATTTATTAACGCATTTAAGGGGAACTGATAGGTTAATCATGATGGAAAAAGATGGCTTACTTAATCATTGTTTTCCTCATGTAAATGAGGAAAAATTAACTCTCTTACAAAAAATTGATGAACAATTAATCTATTTAAAAAATAGTTTACAAGAAGCTGATTATCATGGTTTAATTACTGATAATAATCAGAATAATTCTCTAGTAAAAAGAGCAAAGTTAATTAGTTTACTTTCTAATATACCTGAAGAAGGTAAACAAGAATTAATCAGATTAAAATATGCAAAAGATGACATTAAATCTGTTTTTAATGTATTATCTAATCTCCCATTTATAAAAAAGAACAAACAGGAAATAACCATAAGAAATCTCTACTTATTTTTTTTAGATATTGGGAATGACTTTCCTATTTTAGCACTGCTTGCCTTAGCCAGAAGTATTAATAATGAACTAACTTTAACCCTAATTAATAATTATCTTGATCCCAAAAATTTAGTTGCCCATCCTTCTCCCTTAGTAACCGGCCATGATCTAATTAACTATCTAAATATTAAACCCAGTCCAAAACTGGGTGAATTATTAACTGAAATTACAATTGCTCATGTTGAAGGGAAAATATCGAGCAAAAAACAAGCCCTGGATTTTGCCATAAATTATCTGAATAATCAACAATTTTCGCAATAAATTAAGCAGCTTGAGGCAATCTATTTTCCACGAAAACAGGTAAAGAAACCTCAAAACAAGTCCCTATACCTACCTGACTCTGAACCGTGATTTCACCTCCATGAGAAGAAGCGATCGCTTGAGCAATGGACAGACCTAAACCGCTTCCTCCCGTATAATGTCGGGACTCATCTGCACGCCAAAAACGATCAAATACTTGAGGTAAATCTTGAGCAGCAATACCGATCCCCGTATCTTCCACAGCGACTTTAACCACTCGATTATGTTGAGTCAGACGAACAAAAATTGAGCCTTGTGGGGAGGTATAATTAACAGCATTATAAAGCAAATTAGCAAATAAACGGTTTAACTGTTTTTCATTTCCCATCACGCAAACTTGCTGAGATTCTTGATAGTATAAACTAATTTTTTTCTCCTCTGCCAAAGAAGCGATCAAATCAACTAATCTCTGTAGGATATCATTGAGAACAATGGGAGTATATTCAGCATTTGACTGGAGATTGCTCTTATCGCTACGAGCTAAAAAGAGTAGGTCTTCCACCAACCCTTTCATCTGTTCAGTGGCATTAGAGATCGCTTTAATTTTTCTAATATCTCGCTGGTTAAACCGTTCCGGATGACGACCCATTAAATCAACAGAGGCTTTAATCGCAGTGAGAGGGCCTCGAAGTTCGTGGGAGGCATCGGCAGTGAATCGTTGTTGTTTCTTAAACATTTCTTTAACAGGTTCAACTGCTTGTTCTGTCAACCACCAACCGCCTATCATGGCTAATATAAAGGGAACAATTGCCGTTATCAATACAATGAACAAAAGTTTATTTTTAGATGCTTCCAACCCTTCTAAAGATTGAGTAATACGAATATAACCTCTCAAAGAGGGGTCATCATTAACAGAGATAGAAAAAGTAGCGATGCGAACGGGAAACGATGACGAAGTGTGTTTATAGTCTAGGGTCAATAAACCAGGTTTAGGTTCTCGATAAATCTGAATATCTCCATAACGCTCTATCAGACTTTTCTGATTATCAAACCATTCAACGGCTTGGGCGTTTGGGTCAAGAACCTTTTTTTCATTCAACTGTTGGAGAACAGCCTTTTTTTGGGATTTGATCGCAGTAAATGTGGGGGTAACCACTTTCTCCAGATTTAGTAGATTATTATCAACCTGCTGATTGAGATGGCGAGTGAACAAACCATAAATCGCTCCCCCAAACAGAATCAATACGGCTTCCATAATCAATAAGTATTTTATAAGTAACTGAAACCGCAGATTAGAAAACATTATTAATACCTCATAGTAACGACCTATTAGTGTCAGGGGAGAGTGATAAGCATGAAATTTTGAGACAATAGGGAACAATCCATCACCTATAGCAGCTTTCAATTGGATGTATCAATATTTCGGTTCAGTGAGTGTGGGAAGTGTCGGAGGGGTGGGGGGTGTGGGGGGAATTTTTACGAACATTGTTAGCCTCTTGATATGAAAACGGCTCTAATTGCCAACTTTAATTTTTCATTGTTATTGATATTCCAGTTAACCCCTTTGTTGAGCCACTAAGTCTTCTTGGAGGCGATAACCTAACCCGTAAACCGTTTCAATAACATCTGATTTTAAGCCAGCCCCTTTCAACTTCTGTCGTAAGCTACTAATGTGTGCTTTAACCGTCGCTTCTTCAGGAATTTGGTCCATTGACCAAAGATGGTCTAAAAGTTGAGAGCGAGTAAACGTCTGTCGGGGATTGCGTAGAAAAAATTCTAATAAACGATACTCTTTGGGACTGAGATTTAAGACTTTGTTGTTGTGGGACACTTCACAGGTATTAGGGTCAAGGGAAAGGTTGCCCCAGGTTAGAGTCGGGGGTAACACAGTCTCTCCTCGACGTAATAAGGCCCGAATCCTCGCTGAAAGCTCTTCTAGCTCAAAAGGCTTGACTAAATAATCATCGGCACCTGCATCAAGTCCTTTGACCCTATCTGTAAGAGTGTCCCTGGCGGTTAACATCAAAATTGGTGTTTTACAGCCATTGGCTCGCAATTGTTTACACAAAGAAATGCCATCGATCTTAGGCAACATGACATCTAAAAGGATTAAGTCATAACTAAAAACATCCAGGAGGTCCCAAGCCATTTTGCCATCAGAAGCCACCTCCACCACATAGTTGCGTTCATCGAGGTCTTCTTCAACAGGGATAACAATGTTTTCGTCGTCTTCTACCAGTAAGATTTTCATGATGCTGATCGATTAAGCTAAGTGAATAAAAAAGGAATTAATCCCATCAATGTGATCAACAATTAACCGAGTCTCAATTATCTCTAATTGAGGGCAAATCGATCACGACGATATTCGCCCCATTTAGCCAGTTGTTGCAACACTGATGGAGTGACACCGGAAAGGCGAGCCGCCTCTTGTAAGTTATCAATTTTACCGTTTCGCAGTAAAAAAATAGCGGTTTGCACTTTTTTGTAGTTGCTGGTGCCATAATTAATTTGATTTTCCTTATGGGCTACAGTTAAACCAACCTGGATCTCATGGGCTAATTGTCGAGATTGAGCATAATTTTCCCCCCATTTGTTCACTTGTACCAACACGGATGACTCGATTCCAGAAGACTCCGCAGCCTCTTTTAAAGTTTGAGATTGACCATTTTTTAATGTTTCGATGGCCTTTCTGACTTTTTTGTAGTTCGTTGTTCCAGGATTAATGTGACCTTCGTTTTGGGCAACCACTAAACCTTCATGAAGAGAACTGGCCAATTCTCTAGATTCATCATCTTTAAGAGTATGTCCATAGGACTCTAATGGGTTGCGGTTAATTGCTGGAAGGTTATTAATGGAAATGTGTTGTTTAGGATAAATGGTGGTTTCCTCCTTTTGAGACTGAGAAGGTTGGGCTGCGGGATACGCTTCCTTAACCTCTGTACTTTTGGGTATAACAGTCTCTTGAGGAGGACTAACCGGTTCAACTTTTTGGGAAGTTCTAGGGTTTGAAGGTGTTGGGGATGAAACTGGGGTGATTTTTTTAGGAAGGACAGTTTGTGGGGTTGGAGTCTGTTTTAGGGGTTGATAAGCAGTGACTGGTTCTACAGTGGGTAGGTTAGGGAGTGAACTCGGTGCAATGGTTCCATTGACAGGGTTCTGAGATTGAGACTTTTTGAGGGCTGTTTGCAGGGCAGTAATTTGAGAGTCGGTTTCGGTTTTGAACTGTTCAAGTTGTTGTTTTGTCTTTTTGAGTTCTTGTTGATAGTTGAGACTATCATCTTGAAGATGACGATGGAATTTTGAGGATGAGTCATTGTCCTGAGGAACTTCAGCCATTGGCATAAGTTGTTGTTGGTACATTGAGTGAAACAACAACAGAGAGGGTAGGACAATGACTCCATTGATCAATAGTAGCGTTTTCGTAACATCCAGTAGGGTTTTCATGGATAGAATTCCTCACACGATATGGCTATCTATGATAGCAAGGTATCACCCTCATACCAAATACCTTCAAGGCAATAGTTTAAGTAATTGTTAAAGTCTGAGGCATGGTTGAAGGATAAATTAACCAGTCCTTCTAGTTATACTTCAGAGTTGTTAAGATTTTGTCAACGTCTTGTCTATCTTAAATGTCCCATACAAAAGTTACCCTTCATCCTCCTCGATTAGACCAAATTCCTGAACTGGTTGCTCTAGATAATTCTTGTTTGGGCGGTTTATGGACTTTCAATGGCTATAAACGCGAATTAGAAAGTCCCAATAGTCATTTTCTGGTTTTGTCCCTTGATTCAAACCAGTCAATCATTGGTTGTGGGTGTTTTTGGGAAATTTTAGAAGAAGCCCACATTACCTTACTAATGATTGAACCTCATTATCAGGGGCAAGGTTTGGGTAAATTGCTGTTGTCTCACTTACTCGCAGATGCAGTGAAGCGAAAATTAGAACGTGCCACCTTAGAAGTAAGGGCCTCTAATCAACCAGCTTTGGCATTGTATCAAAAATTTGGATTTCAATTGGCAGGAAGACGCAAGGGTTATTATCGCGATACTGGCGAAGATGCTCTGGTCTTATGGCGCAATAATTTACGTTATTAATGGATAATTGATAATTAATTAATTCGGTTGAAAACCTCTTCTTCTTGGTGCAGTTCCTCTTTGAGGGAAACCACCAAGACCGGACTGCACCGCTTTAAAGGAGAAAAAGCGAGTGCGTAATTCGGATTCGCAATTCCGTTTGTAGCGGTGCGACCCCGGTGCAACGCACAGCACCTAGGGAATGCGCACCAAGAAAAGACGCACTCAAGACAATATAAATATTTCTTTGAGAATTTCTCGGTGGGGACTTCTGGCAATAATTTTGTTAAAACCGTTTTTTGGTCACTCTTGGTCATCATTCCTATCCATGATGGGAATAAACTCATTTTCAGGAGCTAAAGAAGGAGGAATTTCTGGTTGTAGTGGTTGTAGTGGTTGTAGGAGCTTATTCCAAACAGTGATTTGAGCTTGAGCCGAACTATAGGCAGCACTATCACGAGGAATCATTTTGGCTAACTTAACCGCTTCAGGTAACAAAGAACGATTGGCCAATTTTTGGGCCATGGATAATAACTGAAAACTCCAACGATCTAGAGCTTGTTTCGCTTGGGAGCCGGCATCCGTTGAAGAGGGAATTCGTTGTATCACAGAAATAGCGGATACTAGAGCTTGAGGGGTTTGGCTTTGAGCAATGAGATAAGCCTCTTGTAAATTACGTTGAGCGCGGGTTTCGCGTTGCCATTGACGAATTTTCTCTTGAGCTTGGGGATACAGTACCCGTCCTGGACTAATTTGTTGTGCTGCACGGATGGCCGCTTCGTAGTCTTTCGCACTTCCTAAAGCCAGTGCCTGATTGAGAAGGGGTTGATCTTCTTTGCGTTGGATACTCCCACGCCAGCGACTAATCTCTTTTTGAGCTTCACTAGAAAGGGGGCGACCCGAACCAATTCCTTGGGCTTGAGTAATGGCCTGTCTTAAATCGGAAATGCCACCCCCTAGGGCTAAACTGCGGGCTCGATCGAGAATGGGCTGATCCTCGCGCAGTTGAATGGTATTAGTCCATTGACGAATTTCCTGTTTGGCTTCTTGATAACGGGGGTTACTGGAGGGAACCAGTTCGGCTGTGGCGATGGCTGCATTCAAATCGTCAATACTACCGCCTCTGGCTAAGTCTCGTGCTTTTTCGAGGCGAGTAACATCTTCAACTTCTAATTGCCAACGATTGATCAAATCTTGAGCTTCTTGATAGAGGGGACGATCGGTTTTAATCTCTTCGAGGGCAACAATCGCAATTTCTAGGTTTTCTACTGTACCACTTTGGGCATCTAAACCTGCACTGGCCATGGTTTGCCAATCTTCAATTTCATCGGCTAAGGCTAGACTACTGGGCAGTTGGTTAACGGTATCGGATAAGGTTGACCAACGACGGGTTTCAATTAAGCCATCGATATAGTCAGTAATTTTCTCTTCGGCCTGTTCCACCAAATTTTGAGCTTCTTGATAGGCATAACTCTCAGGCCTAATTTTTTCAGCATCGGCAATGGCTGCTAACCAGTTATCTAAACCGCCACGACGTAGAACACGATAGGCATTATCTAGTTGGGAGCTTTCTTCTTGGGCGAGTTGAATTTTGTTGACGGTATCATCATATCTGATGGTTGCCCAATATTTATTAGGAACCTCTAGAAGCTTGATCGCCTCTCTAAAGGCCAAGTTCCAATTGGACTCACGTAATTCTTCTTCGACTTGGGTAAAAATTTCTTCTCCTTCTCGCCAAATACTGCGCCATTTCTCGATGCGTTCTTCTACTACTTGATAAACTTCTACGTGGTTAGGGATACGCCGAGCGGTTTTAATCGCTTTTTCTAATTCCCCTTGTTGAAATTCTTTTTCTGCTATGTCGAGAATGGCCACTGCCCATTCTTCTACATTGCGATTAATTTCATGTCGTAGGGGATGATCCTTGGACAGGGCCTCTACTAGATTAATCCCCCTCAATAAACTGTCTACGGTTCCCTGTTCGGCTTCTACTTGGGCGCAATAGAGACGCATTGAAGCCGATGCCACTGGCCAGAAAATACGAACACATTGAGGTGACTTGGGCAATCTTAATAACATGGAGGTTGCCGTAAAGCCTACTGTTCCTGACACCACAATTAAGGCGATCGCCCAGATTTGCCAAGGTATTTGACTACCACGAAGTATCAAACGGTCAGTTAATGCCCGATGATTTGCAGAACTACTTTGATTGCTTGAGTGTTGCATTTTTCCATCCCTCCTCATCCACCGCTTCTATTATGCCTTCTCTAAGTCATTATAGTGAAGAGGGTCAATGTTTTTTCTGAGATAGTCATCTGTGTCCCCTCTCTTCTTTGCCCTTTCTGAAATTATTGGGGCATTTGATTAAGATAAGAAAAGATATATCAAGCAATGTAAGGCATTTCATGGCAGATCAACTGATACGGGCAACAGCAGCCAATGGAGGTATTCGGGCGGTTAGTCTCATCTCCACTCGACTGACAGAAGAAGCAAGACAAAGACATCAACTTTCTTATGTGGCCACAGCAGCTTTAGGACGGGCTATGTCGGGGGGTCTATTACTTGCTTCTAGCATGAAAAAAGAAGGCTCTCGCGTCAATATTCGCATTAAGGGGAATGGTCCTCTAGGGGGCGTATTAGTGGATGCGGGGTTGGATGGTACTGTACGGGGTTATGTGGGCAACCCCAATATAGAACTGCCTCCTAATGCTCTGGGTAAGTTAGATGTGGGGGGAGCCGTTGGCCGAGAGGGTTTCCTTTATGTGGTCAGAGATATGGGCTATGGTTATCCCTATTCCAGTACCGTAGAGTTGGTGTCGGGAGAAGTGGGAGATGATTTGACTCACTATTTAGCTACTTCTGAACAAACTCCTTCGGCTCTCTTGTTAGGGGTATTTGTGGGGGCAAACGGGGTTAGTGCGGCGGGAGGCTTATTGTTACAGGTGATGCCAAAAGCGGCTAGAGATGAGGCGTTAGTGGCTACCCTAGAGTCTCGCATTGCGAAGTTGTCTGGGTTTACCCCTTTATTACGAGCCGGGAAAAGCTTACCTGATATTTTAGAGGAATTATTAGGGGATATGGGTTTAGTTATTTTTCCTGAAGTTCAAATGTTACGCTTTCATTGTCCTTGTTCTTTTAGTCGGGTTTTAGGGGCTTTAAAATTATTGGGTGAAGAGGAGTTACAAGATATGATTGAAAAGGATGATGGTGCTGAGGCAACTTGTGAGTTTTGCGGGGAAGTCTATCAAGCCAATAGTGGGCATTTGGCTCAATTAATTGATGATTTACGCACTAATTCGGGTTGATTTTTGGGCTTAAAATGAAGGGTCATTAACCATTTTAATAATGAAGATGGGGCTTAACTAAGTCAGAAGTTCCTCGCTCCGCAGGATGCGCTATCCCACAGAAGTTGTTTTTGAGACGAGGATTGCGGTGCGACCCCGCGGATAGACTCCGTCCCTCAATGAAGTCCGCAATCGCCCCCCGAACACGCACCGAGAGATAAGCCTCGCCTCAAAAACTTTTGCTTTAAAAAGCCAGGGTTTAGACCCTATTGTTTCGATAAAACTAGCGTTATTATCAGTAATTAAGATTTTATATCGATCTAAAACTTAAAAATAACTGGGTTGCCGCTTCATTGTATTTTTTCTCTTTTGCCTTTTTTTCTGTAACTATAATCATTCAGGATTTTGGCTCGGATGCAAGATATTAGTAGAATATAAAATATTCTGACTTAGTAGTCAGAAACTCCCTAACCTTACCTTAACCTATTGTTATCCAACTCAGGGGAGAAAAACCTTCGGAGAAAATATTTTTAGTTTTTCTTCAATTTTTTTGGTCTTTTTTTCCTGTAGTTTATGAAACATTAGGGGCAAAAAATTATCCATCACAAGCAAAAAAGGGAATTTTAAGGATGCAAAATTCTATTATTCAGCTTCAAAGTGCACAAGAGCAGCAAATTTTGACCATAACACCTCCCAATGCAGGATTATCTTTACAAGGAAATCTAAAAATACCTGGAGATAAGTCCATCTCTCATCGCTCTTTAATGTTAGGAGCGCTCGCTGAAGGAGAAACGGTGATCGAAGGGTTATTATTAGGGGAAGATCCTCGCAGTACCGCCGAATGCTTCCGCTCTCTAGGGGCGACAATATCCCCTTTAAACAGTGAGAAAGTGAAGGTAGAAGGAATCGGGTTAGGACAGTTACAAGAACCCTTAGATGTGCTAAATGCAGGTAATTCTGGCACGACTATACGCTTGATGTTGGGCTTGTTAGCTTCTCACCCGGATCGTGTTTTTTGTGTTACGGGAGACGCTTCTTTGCGCTCGCGCCCTATGTCCCGTGTCATCAAACCTTTACAAGAAATGGGGGCAGAGATTTGGGGACGCAATAACAACAGTTTAGCTCCGTTAGCGGTTCGAGGACAAGCTCTAAAACCGACTCATTATCATTCTCCCATTGCTTCAGCGCAGGTCAAATCTTGTATTTTATTAGCGGGTTTGATGACGGAAGGGAAAACAACGGTAACTGAACCGGCTTTATCCCGTGATCACAGTGAACGGATGTTACAAGCTTTTGGTGCAACTTTAGAAATTGATTCTCAAACCAATAGTGTGACGATTAATGGTTATCCTAAACTAACTGGTCAAATGGTAATTGTTCCAGGAGATATTAGTTCGGCGGCCTTTTGGTTGGTGGCCGCTTCTATTGTTGAGGGGTCAGAATTATTAATCGAAAATGTCGGTATTAATCCCACCCGAATCGGTATTTTAGAAGCTCTAAAAATGATGGATGCTGATATTAGCCTAGAAAATGAACGGGTGATAACAGGGGAACCGGTGGCTGATTTACGGGTTAAATCTTGTCAGTTGAAAGGCTGCACTATTGCAGGAGATATTATTCCTCGTCTCATTGATGAAATTCCTATTTTAGCTGTTGCTGCTATTTTTGCTGAGGGGAAAACGATTATTAAAGATGCGGCAGAATTACGGGTCAAAGAAAGCGATCGCTTGGCGGTTATGGCCTCAGAATTAAGCAAGATGGGCGCAAACATTACTGAGTTACCTGATGGGTTGGAAATTACCGGCGGAACTCCTTTAAATGGGGCTGAAGTTGATAGTTATACTGATCATCGTATTGCTATGAGTTTGGCGATCGCTGCTTTAACGGCTAAGGGAACAACTATTATTAATCGTGCCGAAGCTGCAGCTATTTCTTATCCTACATTTGTGAAAACTTTACAACAGGTTTGTGGGGATAACAGTTAATTGAGTGGGAGTGTGGGAGTGTGGAGGTAATTTTTCTTTTAGTCTTTAGTCTATTGCGCAACTGTTTTTTATCTTTGGTTGAAAGGCGATCGCTTATTTTTGGTTACATATAATTTAAAGTTATTGATTTTTGTTATCTCTTTAAATGTTTCAATCAATTGAGTTTGGTTACATTTCGTAATGTGTGAGAATTATTCTCAATTGTTAACGAGATGATGCGCTTTTGTGGTATTATGTTGGAGATAAAAATCTGTAGCCAGTGTGTGCAAAATTAAAACAAGTCTCTGTAATGTTAATTTTGCGTTGAAATAATTAGGCGATCGCTTCGGACTTTCTCTAAAAACCCCTTTCGGGTGATCTTTTTTGAGCGTTTGTACTAAATAAGAAATTAATTTTTATTTAGTGGTATTGACAAAAAGTAAAAGATATGTATTTATGGGCGTAGGGGTTCAACACTGTCACACCGAGACTTAAAATAACTTAGGATGTTTCTTGATCATCGAGTAAAAGAGTGATAATAATTTGGTTAAATGCTTGTTTAAATGCAGAATTTGAGGCATATAGTTTATAAAGGTCTAATTCTCTACGACGTTCTTTATTAACCGCTTGTTTAATAATTTCTTCTAAGGCAATATTTCGGTTTTGTTCGTCGGGGTTGTTAATAACTTGGCTTGCATATTGGGGGTTATTGCAAACATGGTTAATAATATTTTGTAGTTTAACCCGTTGTTCTTCTGGGGTAGCATCCCATCCACTAAAGTAGCGTTGATTGAAGGCATTAATTATCTCATCTAAGGGGTCTTGGTTGGCTTCTGAGGTGTGATAACCACGGGGGTTAGGGTTTTGGGGTTCGATCTCGCTTTCATCGTCGTTAAGGTCAATTTTGACGGGGTTTAAGTGAACTCTTTCGATACCATAAGTGGAGAGATCCACACTGTCTAAAAGTTGGTCTAAGCTGTCTTGTTCTGGGTTTCTAAGCATCAGTTTCGGGATGAGAAATTTAAGAAACCAATGTAACATTTCCCAGTGCATATTATTAAAGGGAATAATACAGGCCATTTGACCATAAATTTTGACAAATTGTTTAGCTTTTATCTTAAAGTCGATCTTTTCTTCTGCTTCTAGGTCTAATTCTTGGTTAAATCTATCAGCAGCAGTATCAATAATAGGACTAAGTTGATCTGCGGGGATATTATTAAAGAATAATTCGTTAAACTCTCTTACTTCATATTGTTCATAAACTCCTACATCATCCAGGGTTTCTTTTAAGTCATGGAGAATATTAATATTAGTGGGTTCCTGTAAAGAAGTGGCAGTATAGAAGGGATCAAAAGCGGTTTTTATGTCGTTGATACTGTTACAAAAGTCGAGAATAAAGGTGTCATTTTTTCCTAGTTTAGCATTACAACGATTAAGACGCGAAAGGGACTGAACTGCGAGAACTCCTTGTAGTTTTTTATCAACGTACATGGTATGTAATAAGGGTTGATCAAAACCGGTGAGAAATTTGTTAGCAACTACAAGAATTTTATAGTCATCTTTGTTAAATTTATCTTCTATATCTTTACTGGGGAAGTTGTTAAGAATATCCTCAGTATATTCAATCCCATCAACTGTCTTTTTACCAGAGAAAGCGATCATAGTTTGGAAGGGGGCGTTATTTTTGTTGAGAAGGGTTTTTATTGCTTGAAAATAGCGAATCGCAGCTTCAATATTTCGAGTAATTATCATTGCTTTTGCTTTCCCTTTCATTATTTTCGTTTTATACACTTTTTTTAAGAAGTGATTAACTATAATATCGGCTTTTGTGTAAATGGTTTGTTTATGTCCTTCTACATATTTTTTAAGTTTATTTTGGGCTTTTCTTGTATCAAAAATAGGATTATCTTCAATAGATTTTTGAATTTCATAATAACTTCTATAAGTGGTATATTTTTCTAAGACATCTAAAATAAAGCCTTCTTCTATTGCTTGTTTCATGGAATATAGATGAAAGGGTTGATATTTATTTTCTATATTACACTGTCCAAATTTCTCTAAAGTTGTGTTTTTTGGGGTAGCAGTAAAGGCAAAATAAGAGGCATTTTTACTGAGTTTTCGACCTTCCATTGCTTTGAGTATTTTGTCTTGAAAGTCTTCGGGTTCTTCGTCTTCATCTTGATTAATAACAGTGTTTAAACTATCAGCAGCTTTACCGCTTTGACTAGAGTGTGCTTCGTCAATAATAACGGCAAAATTACGATCATTGAGTTGTTCTATCCCGTTTAAAATATAAGGAAATTTTTGAATAGTAGTGATAATTATTTTCTTACTGTTTTCTAGAGCAGTTTTTAGTTGTTGGCTATTTTCTGCATGAGTTATAATATTTTTTATGCTTGAAAATTGAACAATATTATCTTTAATTTGTTTATCTAGGTTACGGCGATCGGTAACTACAATTACTGAATCAAATAATGGAGTATCTGCACCTTTTTGATACACTTCTATGAGTTGGTAAGCTGTCCAAGTAATAGAGTTAGATTTTCCTGAACCGGCTGAATGTTGAATGAGATAGGTTTTCCCAACACCGTTATCTTTTGTATCTTTGATTAGTTGGCGTACTACTTCTAATTGATGGTAGCGAGGAAAATATAAATTTTTAGTTTTTTTGTCTTTTTTAGTTACTAAAATGGCAAAATGTTCAATAATATTGGTTAAACTTTCTCTGGTTAATATATCTGTCCAAAGGTAATCAGTTTTGTAACCATTGGGGTTAACTGGGTTTCCTTTTCCGTGATTATTTCCTTTATTAAAAGGAAGAAAATAAGTGTTTTTACCATCTAGATGAGTCGTCATGTAAACTTCATCAGGATCAACGGCAAAATGAACTAAACAACGACCAAAATTAAATAAAGGTTCTTGCGGGTCTCTATCTTTTTTATATTGTTCTTTTGCGTGGTAAACGGTTTGATTTGTCCAGGGGTTTTTCAGTTCTAATGTGGCGATCGCTATCCCATTTATAAAAAGGACAATATCTATAGATCGTTGCGTTTTTTGGGAGTAATAAACTTGACGGGTAATAGAAAAGATATTTTTTTCAAAATCGGCTGTTATTTGGGGGTTTAAGTCGTTGTAGGGGAGACTATTGAGTAGGGTTAAATGAGCATTATCAAGGGAAATTCCTTTTTTCAGAACAGAGATAACTCCATCTTTTAAAATTTTACGGTTGAGGCGTTCTAATATTAATCTTTGCCAGTTATGATGGTCTTTTAGTTTATCTAATTCTTCGGGTTGAGTTGTTTCTAGAAAATGCCAAAACTTAGCAGTATCAATCGCAAATTCTTGGTTAAAATCGCTGTTTTTTCCTTGTTCATATCCAGCGTTTATTAAAGCAGTTTCGATGCAGGTTTCTAATGCTTTTTCATTAGTTTGACTTGACATAATTAAAAAAAATTAAATCTGTAGGGTGGGCAATGTCTAAAATA
>JBFRWG010000119.1:0-11675 GCA_051439445.1 Crocosphaera sp. | reverse complement strand
AGAATATGTTATTCGATATGATATTATGATGGCTCAGACAGAAGAAGCTTTACAAAAACACAAAAAAATTGGATAGATAGATAATTTTGATACTTTTTTTCAGCTTTTTGTTCCTGATCATAGAATTCCTTACACAATTATTAAATCAATCATTGAACTCCAAGATCAACCCCAACTATTTGCTGATAAAGTGAAAGATTTTATTGAACAAGATAAAACTCAAGAACTATTTGCAGAATTAAATCTTTATCTACAAGAGTTTAAAGAAGAAAATAAAAAAGATTTAATCAAAGCAATGTTTCCTCTTGGTAATTTAATAAATGTTCATGAAATTACCAGAGACTTTAAGATAGAAAATTTTTCTGTTTTTATTAAAAAACTGTTAAACAGGTTGGATATTAAGCTTGATTCTTTTCTGACAGAGTTAGAAAATGAGAATATTGAAGGAGTTTATTTTTTGTGTTCATTACTATATAATTATGCTAAAGAATATAATTTTTGGGATGAACAAAGAAATTTTAATCGTGAAAAAATCGATAATTCAGATCATGGTGATACCTTTGAACATCTTGAACAGTTAATTGATAAAAGATTAAAAAGAAAAGCCAATAATGGTTCTTTACAAACTGATCCTAAATTAGCTTATTATCTATTCACATGGAGAAGAATAAATCATGATGCTGCAAAAAATTATGTTAATCAATTACTTAATACAAACAAAGGAATAATCGATTATTTAACAGGTAGTTTATATTACTCTTCTTATAATGGAGAAATAAAAGCAATTTTTGAAAAAAATGATATTACAGATATTACTGAAGTTGAACCATTAATAAATAAAGTACAAGAAATAAAAGATAATGAATCATTATTTAATCAACTACCCGAAAAATCTCAACTAGCAATCTTAACTTTTTTAGAACAATTTTCTAATAATAGTCAATAGTAAAGGAAAATAGAGAAAATGATCAATAGAAAACCATCAAAAAGAACATAAAATGAACCATTTATGATCTTCTTGTAAAAAATCGTTACAATAAAACCAACCAGTTATAAAGAAATATTACAAAAATGATGACAACTAACCTGCAACAAATATCCTTACAATTAGAAAGCGAAAACTCCCGCGATCGCCTGTTAGCCTTAGTCTCCTTAAGGGAAGTGTCCGCAGAAGATGCTGTCCCCTTGATTAAGAAAGTCTTAAACGATGAAGTCTTACCAGTGCGATCCATGGCAGTGTTTGCCTTGGGAGTCAAACAAACCGACGAATGCTACCCCATATTAGTTAAACTATTAGAGAGCGACCCAGACTATGGCATTCGGGCCGATGCGGCCGGTGCATTAGGGTATCTTCAAGATCCTCGCGCCTATGAACCCTTAACCAGAGCATTTTACGAGGACACCCAGTGGTTAGTGCGTTTTAGTGCTGCTGTGTCCTTGGGTAACTTAGGGGACATTCGTGCCAAACAAGCTCTTCTACAAGCCTTAGATAGCCAAGAAATCGTCATACAGCAAGCAGCGATCGCAGCTATTGGAGAAATCAAAGCGGTGGATGCTATCGACGAGATTTTACGCTTTGCCAACTCTGATGACTGGTTAGTGCGTCAGCGTTTAGCACAGGCTCTAGGGAATTTTAACACAGACAAGAGTATTTCGGCCCTGAAATTTTTAGCCAAAGATCCCCAACCTCAAGTTAAAGAAGCGGCCTTATTTTCCCTTAACCTTCTCAAACCAGACAAAGAAGAAACAGTGTAGGTGTCATGATACAATCAGGTTGGTTGGGTTGCTGAATAATTAACCATAATTAGCCTCATTCTAGACCCTTAAACCCTAAGTTAATGTCAGGGAGACAAGCGACCCTGAACTTGTTGTGATCAGACAATTAATTGATATTCATGGACATACAAGCGTTTCTAAAATTATGTGTTGGCCAATGGTTTTCTCAACGAAGTAGCTATCAGTTTGACAGTCAAAAAGCAGAGAGTTATAAATCCGAATTAACCATAGAATGGTTAGAGAAGACCCATTCTATGGTCGTTTCTCTTTGTCAAGAATATCAGATCGATCCCAATCAAGCTATTGGTGGCCAAAAAGTTAGTTGGAATGGTAGTTTGGACTATGGGAAACAAAAGCAAATAGGAACGGCAACTATGATTGTAATTCCTGATACGAATACGCCAGAAAGAGGAAAAATAATACAATTATTTCAGTCTCAACCTTCACAACAAGGAAATTATAGTTTAGGGAAAGATGAAGCCTTAACCTTAAGCTTACAAAAAGGAGATTTTTGGTTAGAAGAAAGGGTTTGGTTTGCCAGTCCCAACTTACGACTACGAACCAGTTTAATGAAAGGTCAAAATGGTTATAGTCGAACTGCTTTTTATTCAGAAATTCGCAGAATGTCCCCTGAAAAAGCTGCTTAATCTTCAAGAGGTATCAATATTAAGAATTGGAGGTTTTTACGGCTCAAATAGGGATTTTCTAAGGATAAAATATCTAAAATAAAGAACAATAAAACGAGATAAATGCGCTGTTTAAACTGCCATCTTGATAACCTACCTGAGGAAACCCAAATATGTCCCCATTGTGGGGCGCAGGTAATGTCTTTGTTGCAGGAAGTGCTACCCCCAGGAACCCAACTGCGATCGCATACTTATTGTCTCGATGATGCTATGGGAAAAGGCAGTTTTGGTATTACCTATCGGGCCCATCATACCGCATTAAATAATCCCGTTGCCATCAAAGAATTTTATCCCATTGAATATATCTCAAGAAATGTTGAAACGAAACTATTAATTATTCCCGAAAAACATCAAGGAGCCTATCAAAGAAGTTTATCCCGATTTTTAGAAGAAGGACGCATTTTAGCGAAATTAGATCATCCCAATGTGGTGAAAGTAAGGGACTTATTTGAAGAAAGAAATACGGCTTATATTGTAATGGATTTGGTACAGGGAAAAACCCTATTACAAGAACTAGAAAATCAACCGAAGTATCGACTTCCTATAGAGAGAGTAGAAAACTTAATTGAACAATTAGTAAATGCCCTCACAGCCATTCATGAAGCCGGTATTTATCATCTGGATCTCAAGCCAGAAAATATGATTTTAACCCCAGATGATAAACTGATTTTAATTGATTTTGGGGCGGCAACATTAGCCAGCGATGCTAAACGAAAAAGAACCCGTTCTTTTACAGAATGTTATGCAGCCCCGGAAATTATGTCAGGGGGAGAAGTCGGTCCCCAAAGTGATTTATTTGAAGTGGGAATGATCCTCCATGAACTGTTAACAGGAGAACTTCCACCCCCAGCAATGAAGCGTGTTTTAGAAACCGATACTTGGCAACCACAAGGGTTAGAATATCCTTGGGATGTCTTAGTGGTAGAAGCCTTAAAAATTCAAAGAAATGATCGTATTGAAACCATAAAAGATTGGTGGGAAAAACGAAAAGAAGAAAAAAATAACCAGATTGCTATAGACAAAAAAGACATTAAAAACTTACAAGGAAAATTTATTTTACCCTTGTTGCAACAGCAGAGAATGCTCCATAAATTAGGAAGAGGTTGTATTAAAAAAGTTATCTCAATTACTGACAATAAAATTTTAGTAATAGAAGCAGCCGGAGCCTCATTATTAGATATAAACACCCGTATTGCCCATTGGGAAATTGACTGTCCGACTCACGACGGAGTCCTTAGTCAAAATCAAAAAAGATTAGCCTTAGTTTGGCAAAATAATATCTATCTTTGGGACTTAACCCAAGGAAAATTAATTAGACAATTACAAGGTCATTCTAAAAAAATAAGGGACATTGCTTTGAATGAAGACGGCTCATTATTACTCTCTGGCAGTCAAGATGAAACCTTAATTTTATGGGAGACAAAAACAGGAGAAAAACGTCATGAATTATCAGAACCCATGGGTTGGGTAACCGCAGTCGCTATCAGTGACGATAATCAATTTCTGGCCTCTGGTTCTCAGGATGGAACCGTAAGAATATGGGGGGCTATTTCAGGCCAAGAATGGCAATGTTTAGAAGGTCATCAATTAGCGATCGAATGCTTAGAATTTAGCCCTAATAGTCAATTATTAGCCTCAGGGGGGCGGGATAAAACCATTCGTTTATGGGAAGTCACCTCTGGTCAATTAAAACAAGTTTTAGAAGGTCATAGGGACTGGATCACCGCCTTAAGTTTTACGAGAAATGCTGAAATATTAGCCTCTTCTGGAGGGATTAATGACCAAATCATTCGTTTATGGTCAGTCGCACAAGGAAAAGAAAAACAACAACTTACAGGACATAGCAATAGTGTCAAAGCGATCGCCTTTTCGACAGAAGATCCGTGTTTGCTCTCCGGAGCGAGTGACCAAACCATACGTCTTTGGAATATCAATACCGGGGAAACCCTCGAACAACTCCATCAACATACCAACTGGGTTTATGGGGTTGCGGTCAGTTCTGATGGTCGTTGGGTTGCCACCGCGAACAATGATTGGACGGTACGTCTGTGGGATATCATTGAACGGCGAGAAGTTCATGTCCTCCAAGGTCATCACGGGGCAGTCTCTAGTGTAGCCTTTAGTCCAAATCATCCCTATCTACTCTCAGGGAGTTGGGATGGAACCCTAAAATTATGGGATATCCGTAGTGGGAAATGTATCCGTACCTTGCAGGGCCATCAAAACTGGGTCAGCAGTGTTGCTGTCAGTCCTAATGGAAAATGGGCGGTTTCAGGGGGTTGGGATAAAAGAGTCTGTCTTTGGGAGATTAGTTCAGGATGGTCTAGCTTCAAAGGTAGTAAACCGCTCCGTGTGTTATCAGGCCATCTGGAGGATATTGAAGGGGTGGCCTTTAGTCCTGACAGTCAGTTAGTGGGCAGTTGCAGTGATGATAACACCATTAAACTCTGGGAGGTTTCTTCGGGGCAAGCTGTTCAACAACTACAAGGACATAAATCTAAGGTAATAGGGGTGGCCTTTAGTTCTGATGGTCAATTTATTGCTTCAGTGAGTTGGGATAAAACGGTTCGGGTTTGGCATATTATTTCCGGTAAACAAATTCATAAGTTTCAAGGCCACACCAGTTATGTTAAGTGTGTGGCCTTTAGTCCTAATGGTCATTATCTTGTATCGGGGGGAGAGGATAAAATGATTGCCCTTTGGGATCTGGTTTCGGGGGAGTTAACCCAGTTAATTCAAGGTCACACCAATTGTATTAATGGTCTTGCTTTTACTAAAGAGGGTTCTGTCTTGGTATCTGGAGATAATGATGGGGTTGTTAGGTTGTGGGAAGTGGGGGATGCAATTGCTTCTCAATCTCAATAGGCAAATGAGCTTATTTTTCCAACGCCAATTGTACTAATTGATCCACTAAAGTTTCAAAGGGTATTCCTGTGGCGGCCCATAACTGAGGATACATACTAAACTGAGTAAAGCCGGGTAACGTATTAATTTCATTGAGATAAATTGCTTGGGTCTCTTCTACATAGAAAAAGTCAACTCTCCCTAACCCAGCAGCATCAACGGTTTTAAAGGCTTTAATTGCCATCTCTTGAATTTGTGTAACAATATTTTGGGGTAGGTTAGCAGGGATATGAATTTGTGAACGGCCTTCGCTATATTTCGTCTCGTAGTCATAAAAATCACTGTCAAAGGTTACTTCTCCCACGACAGACGCTTTAGGGTTATCATTTCCCAAAACAGCACATTCTAACTCTCTCGCTGTAACTCCTGCTTCGATAACAATACGTCTATCATAACTGGCTGCATTGTCTAAAGCAATTTCCAGTTCAGAATGCGATCGCACTTTGGCAATACCCACCGATGAGCCTAAGTTAGCGGGTTTGACAAAACAAGGGTAACCCACACTCCCTTCGATGTCATCACAGAGTTTGGGAAAAATACAGGGATTTGACCAAACTTGCGATCGCTCAACGGCAACATATTTAACTTGGGGAAGTCCCGCTTCAGCGAAGGCCATTTTCATAGCAATTTTATCCATCCCCACTGCCGATCCTAGCACTCCACTACCGACAAAAGGAACCTGCATTAAGGTTAATAACCCTTGAATGGTGCCATCTTCTCCATTAGGACCGTGTAGCACAGGAAACCAAACATCGATGTCCTGAACTTGAGAAGGAAACTGCCATAACTGCGATCGCTTTATATCTTCTGCCCCTAGAGGCGTTTTTGTCTCTAAAACCGCTTGTGCCTTATTTCCAGCTACCCAGACACCATTTTTTTCAATATAGACAGGTATAATCTCATATTTATCCTCGTTGTCTCCTATTTGCAATCCTTGGGCAATGGCTGCGGCGGAGTTAATGGAAACTTCGTGTTCTCCAGATCGCCCCCCAAATAGTAATCCTACCCTTATTTTAGCCATTGTCGCTACTCCCGTGCTTTTCTCGTTAATTATGGTTATAATTGACCGTTGTTATGGGCCTGACGTTCCCCTAATTTAATTTAATTTAATAATAACCTTTAAGATTTACCTTATGTTATCTCCTACAATGGCTCCGTTTGGTTCTTGGAAATCTCCCATTACTTCTGATTTAATTGTGGCCCAAAGTATTAGATTGGGTGGTGTGGTTTTTGATAAGGATGATATTTATTGGTTAGAAGGAAGACCTCAAGAAGGGGGACGGAATGTGTTAGTTAAATGCAGTCCTGATGAGCAAATCACGGAGATTACACCCCCTTCTTTTAATGTTCGTAGTCGTGTGCATGAGTATGGAGGGGGTTCTTTTTTAGTGGTTGAGGGAGTTGTTTATTTTGTTAATTATCAAGATCAGCGTCTTTATTTACAATTACCTCATGAAGATCCTCAGCCTTTAACCCCTGAAAATCAATGTCGTTATGCTGATTTTATTTTAGATGAGCAGAGAAATCGCTTAATTAGTATTTGTGAAGATCATATTGATCCGAATAGAGAATGTCAAAATACAATTATTTCCATTAGTCTTAATACAGGAGAAATGAACACCCTCGTTTCAGGAGATGATTTTTATTCTTCTCCTCGTTTAAGTCCTGATGGAAAAAAACTGGCTTGGATTAGTTGGAATCATCCTAATATGCCTTGGGAAGAAACAAAATTATGGTTGGCCAATGTTCAAGAAGATGGCAGTTTAGAAGGTATAAAATGGATCGCAGGAGATATAAAAGAAGCCGTTAGTGAACCAAAATGGTCCCCAGATGGTCAATTATATTATGTTAGTGATCAGTCAGGATGGTCCAATCTTTATTGTTATAATTATAATCTGAATCATCAGCCAATTTTTCCGTTAACTGCTGAGTTTTCTTATCCCCATTGGGTGTTTGGCCTATCCACTTATACCTTTGTTTCAGATGACAACATTCTTTGCGCTTTCAGTCAAGATGGACGCTGGTATCTAGGAAGTCTGGAAATAAGGCATAAACAACTGAGTATTTTAGAAGTTCCCTATCATAATATTGCGGCTCTTCATAGTTATCAAAAAAAGCTGGTGTTCCTAGGTGCATCAACAACAGAGCCAATGGGAGTTATTTATTTGGATTTAGATTTAAGTCAAACAAAGATATTAAAATATTCTAGTAATATTAATATTGATTCAGGCTATTTTTCTGAACCAGAATTGATTGAATTCCCGACAGAAAATGGATTAACAGCTTATGGTTGGTATTATCCTCCTGAGAATAAAGATTATACAAATTGTGAGGGAGAATTGCCGCCTTTATTAGTTAAAAGTCATAGCGGTCCAACAGCAGCAGCTTCTTCCAGTTTTAGTTTAAAAATTCAGTATTGGACGAGTCGAGGTTTTGCTTATCTTGATGTTAACTATGGTGGAAGTATAGGGTTTGGAAAAGCTTACCGTCAACGGTTAGATAAAAATTGGGGCATTGTTGATGTGAATGACTGTGTCAATGGGGCTAAGTATTTAGTAAAACAGGGAAAAGTTGACGGCGATCGCTTGGCTATTTCTGGGGGAAGTGCAGGAGGTTATACAACATTAGCAGCGTTAACTTTTAAAGATACATTTAAAGCAGGAGCCAGTTATTATGGGGTTAGTGATTTAGAATCATTGGCAAAAGATACCCATAAATTTGAATCTCGTTATCTAGATAATTTAATTGGTAAATATCCTGAAGAAAAGGCAATTTATGAACAGCGATCGCCTATTAATTTTACAGATCAATTAAGTTGTCCTGTCATATTTTTCCAAGGATTAGAAGATAAAGTGGTTCCTCCTAACCAAGCAGAAATGATGGTAAATGCTCTTAAAGCTAAAGGAATTCCTGTTGCTTATGTTCCCTTTGAAGCAGAACAACATGGGTTTCGTCAGGCTGAAAATATCAAGTATGCTTTAGACAGCGAATTTTATTTTTATTCTCGAATTTTCAATTTTACTCCTGCTGACAATTTAGATTCTATCCATATCCTAAATTATGATTCCTAAACAAAAAATTTCCCTTTCCTTGTCTAATTTACTACTCATTGGAAGTGCAGCATTTTTACTTTTACTATTATGGCAATTGAAGGGATTAATTATTATTCTCATGATCGCTATTGTCATTGCATCTACCCTTAGTCCTTTGGTGCAAAGTGTTGAAAAAATTGGCTTTCCTCGTTGGTTTGCTGTCATTTTTGTTTATCTAATTTTGTTATTATTATTAACAGGAATCGGTTTATTACTAGGCCCTACAATTATTACTCAACTTCAACTTTTACTGGATAAATTACCAGGATACATAGAAATTTTAGGAGGACAAATTCAACAATTTATGACAGAAAAAGGGTTTACAGAACCAGAAATACTTGAATTCCTTAATAAACAATTTAATTTACAATCTATTGTTTCTTGGACATTTAAGTCAAGTCAACAGTTATTAATTGGGGTTAGTGGACTAACTAGAGGTATTGTCGGAGGGGTCTTAAATGTGCTTTTAGCTCTCCTCTTATCGGGTTATATGCTATCAGGTTCTCAAAAATTAATTAATGGAATTATTAGCTTATTTCCTCGTCCTTGGGATGAAAAATTAAAAGCGCAAGTGGTTCCCGTCAGTCAACGAATGGGAGGGTATATTCAAGGAAGATTATTAGTTTCTTTTATTTTAGGTTTAGCAGTTAGTTTGGGGTTAAAATTTTTAGGAATTGGAGAGTTTGCTTTAGGGTTAGGAACCATTGCAGGAATAACTAATTTAATCCCTTTCTTTGGTCCTGTTTTAGGGTCTATTCCGGCTTTAATTGTAGCTATTGCTCAAGGGGGTTGGCTGTTTCTGTGGGTATTATTATTATTTGTAATTATCCAAAATGTAGAAACTTATGTGCTTGATCCTTTGTTAGTAGGGTCATCCGTTAATGTTGCCCCATTGTATCAATTATTAGCAGTTTTAAGTGGAGTTCAACTATTAGGAATTCTAGGGGCTTTAATTCTTCCTCCTTGGGTTGCAGGGGCAGGAGTTTTACTACAAAATCTTTATTTAAACCCTAAATTAGCAGCAGAGAAAGAAAACAATTAAAATCTTAGTAAATATAAAGGTTGAGAGTTGCTCACTTTTCGTCTCTAAAAGATGCTTATCGAGATGATATCTATAGTCTTGATAAGAGAATTGATCAAAGGATTCGAGTGATTGAAAAAAGTGGGAAAGATTATGCTTTCGCAACGCATAGATTTCATCCTATCGAACTACCTAAACCAGTAGAAGAAGATTATTATCAATTAGTTAGGGTTGCGAATAATATCAATATTCCTCAAGAGATGATTTAATCAAAAATTAAATCCTGTGCGAATATGTCCCACCCATTGAGTATCATTGAAGCTATTATGTTCAGGGTTAATAATTGCCCAAAAACCAGGGGTAATATTAATATTATCATTCAAAGGAATGCGATAAAATGCCTCAATATGATAAGCCGTATCTTGTCCTCTTCCTAATAGTTGAGGACTTCTTACATTACTAGCAGTCACCTTGGGAGGAATCCCAATTAAAATCCCTGGTAAATGATTTTCTCCTGTCAAATCAGGAAAGGTTAAACCCACTGCACCATAGGCAATACTTGCATGATTTCCCCGATTAACAAAGGTGGGAATCAAGTCACCAACACCATTAGAAATATTACTAATAGCTGAACTTTGGGCAATAGAATCAACATAACCTCCCCACCCATGAATTTGTAGATTAGGAGTGATTTGATAATAGCCTTGTAGGGTATAAAAATCCCCTGATGTTGCAATATTATTGCCAAAAGGTTGTATGGCTAAAAGACTACCCGTTCCCCCCATTAAATCCGTTCTACCTGCGGGAAAATAAGAACGAGAATAAGCAAATCCTACTTTTCCTTTTTCTAAGTTTAAAGCCAATTGAGCAATAGTATGATAGGTACCATTAAACAGTCCTTTTCCCTGTTTTGGATCATTAGGATCTCCTCCTACATAAGCCAGAGATAATTCGAGGTTTTCAGTAATATCCCAGTTAATACCACCACCACCACCACCACGACGATAAACAGGACTATATTCCCCAAACAAAGAAGGAATTCCCCTACTTTCATCATCCACAGTAGGTGGGGTCAAAGTTGATAATAAATCGATGTAACCAATACCAACAGTTCCCACCGTTAAAGTAACATCTGAACCTAAGGGAGTACGATACCAAAGATGAGGAATTTGTACCTGACTTTCGCCGAAGTTTGGCGATCCTGAATTATTATCATAACTGAGTCGTGTCATATTAGTTCCGGTAGTCAGACTACGGGGCCTAAAGGTATTAATTTCAAAACGAGTTCTTAGGATATCTTTTCCCGTAAAACTGGTTTCTTGATTGAGACGAATACGATAGGCCATTCTCATTTGTGACTCGTCTTTATCCGCTCCAATTTTATCGCCAAAGGCTTCATCAATTGACCAAATCACTTGGGCAAACAGTTTACTTGTAGTGGAAAATTGATGGTTTTCTAAGAAAGAAACTCTTGCTTCTAAATTATTAACCCTTGACCCTAAAGCTGTTAACTCTGATTCAAATTCTTGAGATAGTCTTTTGATTTTCTCTATATCTTCTCGGATAACAGCAACATTCTCTTGCATTAAGGTTTCAATGGTCTGAAGACAAGCGTTTAATCCCGCAGCAAACTGATAACGACTTAAGGAATTATTTCCTCTGTAAGTTAGATCAGGATATCCTTTTAAACAACCATATCTGTCTACTAAACTTCGTAAAGCTTCGTAGGCCCAATCTGTAGGATTTACATCTTTTAAAGTAGACACAGAATTAACTTGAGAAAATACTTTTTCTGAACTCGTAAAAGTTCGATGAAACTGTCTTAAATTCAAGGATCTGTTTTTGATCTGTTGTCGTGCTGCCGTTATAGGATTTGGTTGAGCTAGTATCGGTGTCTTGACAATTAATAGTAACCCTAAAACTAGGGAATTTTTGAGGAGTAGTTTAGTAAAAAAATTGAAAAATTTAGGTTGCATAATTAACTTAGCTTTGAGCATATCCACCATCCACTACAATTGTTTGACGAGTAATTGCGCGAGAACTTTCTGAGGCAAGAAATAGATAAGTTCCCATTAGTTCATTGGGGGTAAGTTCAATGGGAATTGACTGTAATTCATGGACTGTTTTTTCTTTAGCTTCTGGTGTCACCCATTGTTCTAATTGTCTTTCTGTCATGATCCAACCAGGGGCGACTGC
>JBFRWG010000118.1:0-22178 GCA_051439445.1 Crocosphaera sp. | reverse complement strand
GTTGAAGGTTCCAATCATGGTTCCAGAAAACGCAGTGATTTGTTCTCCATCCACTATACGAGTGTCTTCTGTACCACTTAGAAGGTTAGTAATTTCCTCCCCAAATTCTACTTTATTCTTTTCACCCTCATAGTTATTGACGATAAAAACAAGATTGGAGGTTTCATTACCTATCTGTGCTTCGATAAAAACACCATCTTGACCGTTTAACGTACCTGTTTTGGTCGCATAACCAACATTAGCAACATTGGATAGTGAAGGTAAAAAGAGGTTATCGACACCAATTTGGAAATCTTCTATGACAACCATATCACGGCTGGTTTGGGTAATCGTTCCCCAAGCTTCTGTATTGTAGTCAGGATTATTGACAGCATCAATGGCAGCCTGTTTTTGCGCCTCTACTTGAGCTAAATCAAAACCATAGTTTGCTAGGGTTTGTCCGATAGCAATACCTGTTGATGCTACACCTCCAAAGAAAGGAATAGAACCAGCGATACCTCCAGCAGCATCTAAAAGAAGATTAGTGGCTAATCTTTCATTTTCAATCCCTTGGTCTGGTAAGCTAATGTCATTGATAAAGTTGGCGAGTTTAGTGGTATCGAAGTCTAAACCGAAGCCGGTTGTTCCTTCAATGTCGATAACAAAATTAGTTGCTGCTGCACTGCCACCAATAATAGAACTGGAAGTATCACTATTGTCAGTGGTTTGATGCACCCCTGCAATACCGTAAACTGTGTTTCTATCACTATCAGCACCTAAGCGCGCGCTATCACCAAATGCTAACTGAGAAATATTCGTAAGGGTATCCGTTCCCTCGTTTCCGTCACTGGTATCAATATCTGTTACCGTGATACTGCCATCATCGTTAATGATAATATCAAATCCATCAATATTTCCTTGGTAGAAAGCAAGATCAGTAAGATCGTTACCATCCCCACCATCAAGAAGATCATTACCTGCCCCTCCTTCTAGGATATCTTCTCCAGCTTCACCTCTAAGGGTATCATCACCCTCTCCGCCAAAAAGTGTATCGCTATTATTTTCACCACCATTTCCCCCAATTAGACTATCGTTACCGCTTCCACCGTCGAGGATATCATTATTCCTTCCACCGTTGAGGATATCATTGCCAGCACCACCATTGAGGGTATCTTGAACATTTCCACCGATCAGAGTATCATCACCATTGCCTCCTTCTATGAGATTTCTATCTCTTCCACCATCAAGGAAATCATCACCCTCTCCGCCAAGAAGAGTATCTTTGTTATCTCCTCCAAATAAGCTATCGTTGCCATTTCCTCCAAATAAGCTATCGTTGCCATTTCCTCCAAATAAGTTATCGTTGCCATCCTCACCAACAAGAGTATCATTACCTGAGTTGCCATCTAAACGATTGTCAGCATCATCCCCTACCAGTGAATCGTTCCCTTTAGCACCAATGAGATTTTCCACATTACTAATCCTTTCACCACCGTTAGGGTTTGAGTTCCCAGGAAAAGTTACCTCACCAGTGGCCAAATTTGCATTAACGTTACCACTGAAAAAATCATAGGTAACTGTATCGTTCCCCAATCCTCCATCGAGAATATCGGTGTTGAAACCACCATCAAGGAGATCGTCCCCATCTCCTCCAAATAAGCTATCGTCGCCATTCCCCCCTCTGAGAGTATCGTTGCCATCCCCACCAAATAAGCGATCGTTGTTATTGCCTCCAAGTAGACTATCATTACCGGCACCTCCATTTAGGGTATTGTTGCCATTCCCCCCTCTGAGAGAATCATCGCCAGCATCACCATTTAGAGTATCGTTGCCATCCCCACCAAATAAGCTATCGTTGTTATTGCCTCCAAGTAGACTATCATTACCAGCACCACCATTTAGGGTATCGTTGCCATCCCCTCCTCTGAGAGAATCGTTGCCAGCATCACCATTTAGGGTATCGTTGCCATCCTCACCAACAAGAGTATCATTACCTGAGTTGCCATCTAAACGATTGTCAGCATCATCCCCTACTAGGGAATCGTTCCCTCTTGCACCAATGAGATTTTCCACATTAGTAATCCTTTCACCACCGTTAGGGTTTGAGTTCCCAGGAAAAGTTACCTCACCTGTGGCCAAATTGGCATTAACGTTACCACTGAAAAAATCATAGGTAACTGTATCGTTCCCCAATCCCCCATCAAGACTATCGGTGTTGAAACCACCATCGAGGAGATCGTCCCCATCTCCTCCAAATAAGCTATCGTCGCCATTCCCCCCTCTGAGAGTATCGTTGCCATCTCCTCCATTTAGGATATCGTTGTTATTGCCTCCAAGTAGACTATCATTACCAGCATCACCATTTAGGGTATCGTTGCCATTCCCCCCTCTGAGAGAATCATTACCTGAGTTGCCATCTAAACGATTGTTAGCATCATTCCCTACTAGTGAATCGTTCCCTTTAGCACCAATGAGATTTTCCACATTAGTAATCCTTTCACCACCGTTAGGGTTTGAGTTCCCAGGAAAAGTTACCTCACCAGTGGCCAAATTGGCATTAACGTTACCATTGAAAAAATCATAGGTAACTGTATCGTTCCCTAATCCTCCATCGAGAATATCGGTGTTGAAACCACCATCGAGGAGATCGTCACCATCTCCTCCAAATAAGCTATCGTCACCATTCCCCCCTCTGAGAGTATCGTTGCCAGCACCACCATTTAAGACATCGTTGCCATTCCCACCATTTAGGGTATCTTCACCGCTTTCACCATTTAGGGTATCGTTGCCATCCCCACCATTTAAGACATCGTTGTTGTTGCGTCCGAGTAGTATATCATTACCAGTATCACCATTTAGGGTATCGTTGCCATTCCCCCCTCTGAGAGAATCATTACCAGCACCACCATTTAGGGTATCTTCGCCGCTTTCGCCTCTGAGAGTATCGTTGCCATCCCCACCATTTAGCTGATCATTGTTATTGCCTCCAAGTAGACTATCATTACCATCCCCACCATTTAGGGTATCGTTGCCATCCCCACCAATAAGAGTGTCATCGCCGTCAAAACCATTAATCTCATCGTTACTAGGCATTTCTAAGGCATAAGAAATGTTCCATTTACTCCCACCGGGTCGAAAAATATCAGTATTTCCATCACCATTAAAATCACCAAATGCCAATTTATCTAGACCGAAACCACTCGTGGCAAGCGTTTGCCACGAACCCGTACCGCTATAAGCAACTTCCCATGATGAGCCGGTAGCGCGAAAAACATCCGTTTCTCCATCACCGTTAAAATCACCAAATGCCAATTCATCTAGAGTGGCACTATTCTCATTCAGTGTTTGCCAGGAACCCGTACCGCTATAAGCAACTTCCCATGATGAGCCAGTAGTGCGAAAAACATCCGTTTCTCCATCACCGTTAAAATCACCAAATGCCAATTCATCTAGAGTGGCACCATTACTGTTGAGTGTTTGCCATGAACCCGTACCGCCATAAGCAACTTCCCATGATGAACCAGTAGCACGAAAAACATCTGTTTCTCCATCACCGTTAAAATCACCAAATGCCAATTCATTTAGACCGGCACTATTACTATTGAGTGTTTGCCAGCTAGTAGTACCGCCATAAGAAACTTGCCATGATGAGCCGGTAGGTAGAAAAACATCTGTTTTTCCATCACCATTAAAATCACCAAATGCCAATTGATTTAGAGTGCTACCACTACCATTCAGTGTTTGCCAGCTAGTAGTACCGCCATAAGAAATGTTCCATTTACTCCCATCGGGTCGAAAAATATCCGTTTTTCCATCACCATTAAAATCACCAAATGCCAATTGATTTAGAGTGGTACTACTACCATTCAGTGTTTGCCAATTACCTGAAGTGCCTGACCCTATATCACCATGTAGAAAATCATTACCCTGACGACCATTGATGGTAATAATGTCATTATTTCCTTCAGAGTTAGTTTGCTGTTCGATCGCAATTTCTTGACCGTCAATATTGACAATAACTTGATCGTTTTCTGCTTTTAACTGTTGTAACTCCCCCTCAGAAAAAGAGTCACCCCGAACTAAACCAGAGAAAATCTCCCCTTCATCACCGGCAGCATCCACAGTATTAATGCGAGCATCGATATAATGTCCGTATTCTTCGAGTAATAAATCAGAAACGCCTTGAATATTATTGGCATTCGCGAGTAAGTATTCTTCTGAAATATAAATTTTGTTAGTATCAGCCGAATAAGCACCATTAGCACCGTTTATTTCAGCCGAAGAGCGAACTTCGATTTCAGGAAAACTATCGAAATTCCCTGTTTGCCATTGTGTCACTAAGTTTGTTGCTACATCACTGTCATATTCAGAACCGAAAGCAGTGGTTAAATCGCCTAAAAGTTGTTCATTTAAAGAATATTGGGTTAGTAATTCTTGAGAAGATACGATCGCACTCTCTAAGATTGTAGAAATAGCTTGAGTTGTCATGATTGATATCCTTTGTATTAGTTCTGTAATTAATACGGAACTAGAACTAAAAACGGATCACAATCAAAAAAAGTTTTTTTGGATCGATAAAAAAAGCGATCGCATTTTTCTAACAGCGATCGCCTTTTCATCTTCATTGTTCAAAGTTAAGTGAACCTAAGCAATAGCTGTTCCTGTGGTATCAAAGATGAACGCACCTTGAAAACTAGAATTATCAACTATGTCACCTTTAATGGCGAAGGGTTTTAGCGATCGCTGGTAATTGTAAATAATCGGGATAGGTTCCTTCTGCTTTAATGCGTCTAATTTCAGTATCAGGAATAGGTAACTGATGATGACTCGCCACCGCTTTAACAATATCACCGCGATCAATAATTCCTGCCACTGCCCCTGCGGGGGATAATACAGTCAGATAACGCTCATTAATGGCTTCCAGTTTCTCAATAATGGTTACTAAGGGGGTGGTTTCTACCACAGAGGTAATCGTTTCCAAAGGATGGACCATATCCCACAATGTCCGATGATCCCATTGACTCCGTTCAATGGTTTGTAAATCTTTGATGACAATTAACCCTCGATAACGTCCTTCTGAAGCAGCAAAATAGACCATTGGCTCATAACTTTCCCTGAGCAGATAATCCTGGGCAAATTGAGTTAAGGTCAGATGGGTATTAACGACCCGAAAGGTACGGGTCATAACTTGGAAGGCCTGAATGGTCAATAAACTTTCTTGTAGTTGGGTTATGCGATCGTAGTTTTCTGCATTGCGTCTGACAAACCACCCAATAAAGACAATCCATAACCCACTCAAGCTTCCGGTTAAGAGAATTAAAAACAGACCCAAGCCAATACCTAACCAACCCATTAATTGACCACTGGCCGCAGCCCAACGAACCCCTGTGAAGCGATCGCCTTTCCATTGCCAAACCATTGCTTTTAGCACTTGTCCCCCGTCTAAGGGGAGTCCTGGAATGAGGTTAAAAATCCCTAAAACCAAATTAATTCTTGCTGTATCTTTGACCATATAGATGGCTAAACGTCCTATCATATCTAGGTTTTCAGGGGAAGGAAGACTATAGCAGACGGCAAACAACACAATAGATAATCCTAGACTCACCATTGGCCCTGCGATCGCTACCCAAAATGCCCCTATGGGGTTTTCTGATTCTTTTTCAATCGCAGCCACGCCACCAAAGAGAAATAGGGTAATGGAGTTGACGTTAATGCCTTGGCTGAGGGCAACTAAACTATGGCCTAATTCATGAAGTAGCACGGAGAGAAACAATAATAAGGCTAGGATCAATCCTGCGATCGCCCCTAACCACCAAAGATTACCCACTAATCTTAGTTCATTAATTTCTTGGGTATTGACGAGGGTAACTAACCCTACAATGAAAAACCAAGAAGAGTCAACATATAGGGGAATACCTAATAAAGAACCAAGTTGCCATTTTTCATCCATGATTTGGGAACTATAATTGTTTTATTTTGCTTAAGATTCCAGTGGATTAACTGCTAAGTTCAGCATTCTCTCCTAACTCCATTATAAGTCGACTGGGGATGTTAAAAGTAGAATAATCCCTTAACCTAAATTTTGCTCATTGTCCTTCAATACTTCTGCCAAGGGCTTTTTTCGCTGCATTAACCTCAAAACAGTAGCCAACTTTTCACCCCATTAAAATTACATTATCAATCACATGAATTACCCCATTATCGGCTTCAATATCGGCGGCAATAACGGTGGCATTTTTGACTTCAAATCCATCAGAACAGTCAATTGAGATTGAGGAACCTTCTAAAGAAATGACAGAATTAACTTTTGCCAGATCTCCTTTCATTAATTTACCTGGAACCACATGATAGGTTAAAATTCTAGCTAATTGAGGGGCATTTTGTACTAAAGTATCAATGGTTCCTGGAGGTAATTTAGCAAAAGCACTATCATTAGGGGCAAAAACTGTAAATGGACCTGGACTTTTTAAAGCCTCTACTAACTCAGCTATTTTTACCGCAGTTACTAACGTTTCAAATCCTTCTGCATTCACCGCAATATCAATAATGTCAGCCATAGATTTAACCCTAATTTTTTTAATAGTTTCTCCCATTATAAACTAAATAATACAACTCATAAATCAGGGTGAGTAAAACTCACCCAAACTATTAATAATAATCTTCTTTTCTCACCAACTTAATAAAGGTTTAAAGCCATGTTTTACCGATGCTTCTCCTATTTGTTCCATTTTAGTCACTGTAATTTGATTTCTTCCCCAGGAAAAATTAGTATGCCATTGTTCAAATTCTAATAAAATCCCCTCGGCAAAACAAGCAAACATTTGACGGGAGGGAACATCCATACTGACAATTTCCATAATTTTCCAGTCAATATCCAGAGAGTGTTCCACAATTCCTCCCTTAAGAATATAAACATCGGAGTGTTTAATCTTCGTGTCTAAATTCTTAGGATAACCCCCATCAATAATTAAACAAGGTTTTCTTAAGGTTTGGGCATTAATTTCAACTCCTTTGGGCATACTAGCCACCCAAACAATGATATCTGCTTGAGGTAGGGCCTCTTCTAGTCCCATAATTTTACCCCGTCCTAACTCATCCTGTAACCGTTGTAATCGTTCTTGATTACGGGCAATTAATAAAAGTTCTTTAATATCTGTTTTGCGCTCTAACCAACGACAAACGGCACTACCGATGTCTCCTGTTGCCCCACAAACCGCCACAGTTGCTTGAGATAAGTTAATTCCCAGTTTCGCCGAAGCTTGTTCCACCTGACGACAAATCACATAAGCGGTGTGAGTATTTCCCGTCGTAAAGCGATCAAACTCTAGAGACACATTCCGAACTTGTTTGTTATCTTTGAGGTTAAATTCTTCAAAAATAATCGAAGAAAAACCCCCTAATGCTGTGATATTAAGATTATTTTTTTGTGCCAGGGCCATCGCGTTTAGTATTTTGCGGATCGCTGCTTTGATACGTCGATTCATCAGCATTTCTGGTAAAAAACAGGACTCAACATACTTACCCTCAATCGTTTGTCCTGTCACACTGGTAACATGGAAGTGGTCGACGATTTGTGGTGGTGCAGAACACCAAAAATCAAGGCCCTGATTGGCGTATTCGGGATAGCCAAGGGCATCAGCAACGGACTGGGCGTGTTCTAAACTTGTAAGATGACCGATCAGACCAAACATTGATTATTCTATATGATAATTAAGCAGAAAAGAGACTAAATTATAAAAAAAAGTTAAGACTCTTAACAATATTACCGTAATACTTTGATGATTGATCAGTTTTATCTGCTTTGATGATCTGTCCCCTCTGGCAAAAGGCGTTATCCTAAAGAGTAAAGATGACGGTTAACTGACCCACTTATGTCAAAAATCGAAACTAGAACCGAACCCATGGTATTAAACATGGGGCCTCATCATCCCTCAATGCACGGAGTGTTGCGTCTGATTGTTACCCTGGATGGGGAAGACGTAATCGACTGTGAACCCGTGATCGGGTATCTTCATCGGGGGATGGAGAAAATTGCGGAAAATCGTACCAATGTCATGTATGTTCCCTATGTTAGCCGTTGGGACTATGCGGCAGGAATGTTCAATGAAGCGATCACCGTTAATGCACCTGAACAACTAGCGGATATCGAAGTTCCTAAACGGGCCCAATATATTCGGGTCATTATGTTGGAACTCAACCGCATTGCCAACCATTTACTATGGTTAGGCCCCTTTTTAGCTGATGTTGGCGCACAAACTCCCTTTTTCTACATTTTCCGTGAACGGGAAATGATTTACGATCTTTGGGAAGCAGCCTCAGGAATGCGCTTAATTAATAATAATTACTTCCGTATTGGTGGGGTAGCAGTAGACTTACCCTACGGTTGGATCGATAAATGTGAAGACTTCTGCGACCATTTTGACCCCAAAGTGGATGAATACGAAAAGTTAATCACCAATAATCCTATTTTCCGCCGCCGTGTGGAAGGGGTGGGAACTATTACCCGCGATGAAGCTATTAACTGGGGACTATCGGGCCCGATGTTAAGAGGTTCTGGGGTTAAATGGGATCTACGTAAAGTGGATCATTATGAATGTTATGATGACTTCGACTGGGAAGTTCAATGGGAAACCGCAGGAGACTGTTTCGCCCGTTATTTAGTCCGTATTCGGGAGATGCGCGAGTCGGTTAAAATCATTCGTCAAGCTTTAAAAGGGATTCCAGGCGGTCCTTATGAGAATCTAGAAGCAAAACGCATGATGGAGGGGAAAAAGTCCCAATGGAATGATTTTGACTATCAATACATTGCTAAAAAAGTCGCCCCTACCTTTAAAATTCCTGAAGGAGAACATTATGTCCGCTTAGAAAGCGGTAAAGGAGAATTAGGGATCTTTATCGTTGGTAATAATGATGTCTTCCCCTGGCGTTGGAAAATCCGCGCCCCTGACTTCAATAATTTACAGATTCTACCTCATCTACTAAAAGGCGTTAAAGTTGCTGATATTATGGCAATTTTGGGTAGTATCGATGTCATTATGGGGTCTGTGGATCGCTAAGGATTTTCAGTCCATCATTATTAATTCTTGGGGGGGTTAGTCCCCTTTCTTTTTTGATATTAGTTGATTTTGCTGCGAAAATAAGCTGAGTTCGATATCAGAAATTAGTTAGTTTTGATAAGGATTCAGAATAGAGGATTCTCCGAGCCAGGGAAATAAAATAGTAGTAAAAAGAAGCATATCCGTTTTTTAAAACGCATAAACCTTTATAATTCAATATTTTACTGTAATATTCACTATTCTGACTCCTGAATTCTGACTCCTGACTCCCCAACACCACCTTAACCTAGTTTCGTCGAACTCACTTTGAAAATAAGGGGTTCCTATCCTGAAGAACACCCCTTGATTGTTGGTACTGCAATATATTTAACCTGTTATTGAAGGTAACTCTCTTAACTCATGGCAGCATGAGAGCGATCATAGGAATTACGGAAACCAGAACGGGGTTTACCCTGGATGGTGGTCCAATAATCTTTTTCAACATCCATACCAATTTCAGCTGCGGCACGTCCTAGCATCGATTGTTGACGGTTTTTGATCATTTGGTGATGACGCATCATCAACGCTCTTGCTTGTTGTTGGGTAGACATAGTTATTACACTCCGATTACTTATGGTGTTTTTTATTGTGGTTTATTTAACCCTCTTTACTATATATAACACATAATTCTGTAACATTTGCTACAAAATTCTCTTAATGTATAAAACTTAACAAAAAAATTGGGATCGCTGAAAATAATCCTTAGATACACGGATAAAGATTAAAATTGGGTTAACCTTTTAGAGATGGCTATAGGGAAGCAGTAACAATTATTAAAATGTCAGGAATTGTTGAACTAACTAAAGAAATAAATCGCTATGATAAAAGATTGAGTAAAATTACTATTTTTGAAATCTTATGGCATTACCAATTGTGGCAATTATTGGACGGCCTAACGTGGGTAAGTCCACTTTAGTCAACCGTTTGGCTAAAGATAGACAGGCGATCGTCCATGATCAACCAGGAATTACGCGCGATCGCACTTATCGGCCTGCATTTTGGCGAGATCATGACTTTCAAGTGGTGGACACTGGAGGATTGGTATTTGACGATGATACGGAGTTTCTGCCATTGATTAGAGAACAGGCCATGGCTGCGTTAAGTGAGGCCAGTGCAGCTATTTTTGTAGTAGATGGACAACTTGGACCCACAGCCGGCGATCGTGAGATTGGGGACTGGTTACGACAGCAAGAGGTTCCTGTATTATTAGCGGTGAATAAATGTGAGTCTCCTGAACAGGGGTTAATACAAGCGGCGGATTTTTGGGAGTTAGGGTTAGGAGAACCTTATCCGGTGTCTGGTATTCATGGGAATGGAACTGGGGAACTGTTGGATGAATTAATTACTTATTTACCGTCTCCTGATCAATTACCTGATATTGATGAAATAAATGTTTCCATTATTGGTCGTCCCAATGTAGGAAAATCCAGTTTGTTAAATGCTTTTTTAGGGGAAAAAAGAGCCATTGTTAGTCCAATTTCTGGGACAACTAGAGATGCGATAGATACTGTGGTGAACCGGAATGGAAAGACCTATCGTTTGATTGATACGGCTGGTATTCGTCGCAAAAAAAATGTTAATTATGGGGCGGAATTTTTCAGTATTAATCGTTCTTTTAAAGCGATACGTCGGGCGGATGTTGTCTTATTAGTGATTGATGCTATTGATGGAGTTACGGATCAAGATATTAAGTTAGCAGGACGCATTATTGATGAAGGACGAGCGGCGATTATTGTAGTTAATAAATGGGATGCAGTAGATAAGGATTCTTATACGATTTATGAGTATAAAAAAAGTGTCATGGCGCGCCTTTATTTTATGGAGTGGGCGGATCTAATTTTTGTTAGTGCCATGTCTGGAAAACGGGTGGAAAAGATATTTAATTTTGTGGATAAGGCAGTGGAAGAACATCGTCGTAGAGTTAATACTTCTGTGATTAATGAAGTCTTAGAAGAGGCGGTAAAATGGCATTCTCCTCCTACGACAAGACAAGGAAAACAGGGGAGAATTTATTATGGAACTCAGGTATCGAGTCAACCTCCAACTATTGCTTTATTTGTCAATGATCCCAAGCGGTTTAATGATAATTATCGACGCTATATTGAAAGGCAATTTCGAGAACAAATTGGGTTTCTTGGGAGTCCTATTCGACTCATTTGGAGAGGGAAGAAAATGCGAGATTTGGAACCGAGTGTGAATCGTGCAACTAGAGTTTAAATTTGAAGGTCGAATGGAGAATGGAGAGTGTAGAATAAGGATGAAAAATAAATTCTAAATTCTACATTCTAAATTCTACATTCCTCAAATGACTAAAGGTATTACATCATCAAGATCAATATGTTTTAAATTGAGAAAATTATCAATAATTAGCCTTTCCATAAACTAATTAAGTCCTACTCATTACAGTAAAAATCATCAGCAAGGAACATAATACTATAATTATACGCCAATAAACTAAGATACAATCTTAAGATGCTTACTTGAAGAGCAATCAACACTGATGACCAATAATAACCATCGCGCTTATTGGCGCGCAAATATCCGTTTAATTCGTACTTTGCTGATTATTTGGGCTGCTGTTTCTCTTGGTTGTAGCATTCTTTTGGTACAACCTCTTAATACTATTATTTTAGGAAAAATTCCTTTTGGTTTTTGGATGGCGCAACAAGGATCAATTTTTGTTTTTGTTATTCTAATCTTTGTTTATGCAATTCAAATGGATAAATTAGAACGTAAGTTTAAAGGGAGAGAATAATCATGTCAGTTGAAGCTTGGACAACTATTTTTGTGATCATTTCTTTCATTATTTATCTATATATTGGTTGGCGTTCTCGTGTTAAAGATAGTAAAGGTTTTTTTGTAGCCGATCAAGGGGTTCCTGCTCTTGCAAATGGGGCAGCAACAGCAGCAGATTGGATGTCAGCAGCTTCCTTTATTTCTATGGCGGGATTAATCTCTTTTTTGGGCTACGATGGGTCTATCTATTTGATGGGATGGACAGGAGGTTTTGTCCTCTTGGCGTTACTTTTAGCCCCATATTTACGCAAGTTTGGTAAATATACTGTACCGGATTTTGTGGGCGATCGCTATTATTCAACTACGGCTCGTTTAGTAGCAGTATTTGCTGCAATTTTTGTCTCTTTAACCTATGTTGCTGGACAAATGAGAGGGGTAGGAATTGTTTTTAGTCGCTTCTTACAAGTGGACATTGCAACAGGGGTTATAATCGGCATGATTATTGTTGCCTTTTTTGCCATTTTAGGGGGGATGAAAGGGATTACTTGGACACAGGTAGCACAATATACTGTTTTAATTATTGCCTATTTAATTCCTGCTATTGCCATTGCCTTAAAATTAACGGGAAATCCTATCCCACAACTGGCATTTACGTTTAGTGATATTGTTGATAAGTTAAACCAGATACAGGTAGATTTAGGTTTTTCTGAATATACCCAACCTTTTGCTAGTAAATCTATGTTAGATGTCCTATTTATTACCATCGCATTGATGGTTGGGACAGCAGGTTTACCCCATGTTATTGTTAGATTTTATACGGTTCCTAGTCCGAAAGCTGCTCGTTATTCTGCTGGTTGGGCTTTACTTTTTATAGCTATTTTATATACAACTGCTCCTGCATTAGCTGGTTTTGCTCGTTATAATCTTATCGATAGTTTGCATAATAAAACTATTGCTGAGATACAAGAATTGGATTGGGCGACGAAATGGGAAAATACTGGACTTCTACAATTTGAAGATAAAAATAATAATGGACGCATTGAATTATTACCTGATAAAGAAGCGAGTGAAATCACCATTGATAGAGATATTATTGTTCTCTCAACGCCAGAAGTGGCTAACTTAGCCCCTTGGGTTATTGCTTTAGTAGCTGCTGGTGGTTTAGCTGCCGCATTATCCACTGCATCAGGATTACTTTTAGTGATTTCAAGTTCCATTGCTCACGATGTTTATTATCGCATTATTAATCCCCAAGCTAGTGAATCACAACGGTTAATGGTAGGACGAATAATGGTGGGTTTTGCTATTGCGATCGCTGGATATTTTGGGGTCAATCCTCCTGGTTTTGTGGCCCAGGTTGTTGCTTTTGCTTTTGGGTTAGCTGCTGCTAGTTTTTTCCCAGTTATTATCTTAGGAGTCTTTGATAAACGGACGAATAAAGAAGGGGCGATCGCTGGGATGATTGTGGGTTTAGCTTTCACCACTTACTATATTATGGGCGTGAAATTTTTTGAGATGAATCCTTGGTTTTTTGGTGTATCTCCTGAAGGGATTGGGACATTAGGAATGGTATTAAATGTAATAGTGACTTTAGTTGTGTCTCGTTTAACACCTCCACCTCCTCCAGAGGTTCAGGAGTTAGTAGAAAATCTGCGATCGCCTGAAGATAGTCCCGTTGCTTTGGCTGATATTGGAGAAGAAGAATTAGATTAATATTAGGGTTGTACGGTGGGAAAATATAACTAATTATTCAAGGAACTATTGTGTTACTTTTGACCCACCAGATGAGCAAGATTATTATTATAGTGGTAGGCAAATATTATCAGTGCTAAATATAAACTAAATTATCAATTTTTGCCCACTCTACTTTTTTTTTGAGCATATCTAATTCTTTTGAAAAAATCAATTACGCCTAAATAATCTCTGGCCATTCTAATCCTTGGGGTAATGTAGAAGAACCAAAAAGAAAGTGAAGAACTCGTCGGGATAAAAGAGTAGAAGATTTTGAGGAAGCATGAAGTAAAAGAGGTTTCATAATAATACAATCACCTCTTGAAACTAATAATTTATGTTCAGGAATTGATGCTTTTAATTGACTTATTTTTTCGGTTTTTAGGGTTCCATAAAGGTGAGAACCAGCAATAACTGATAAAGATCCGTTGTCCTCTGTAGAATCATCAAGATGTACTCTTACAGCTATCATATTGTTGAGGATATCATCAGTCCCTTGAATAAAGGTCATTCCTTCTTTTTGTGACCAACCTGGCCAATGATTTGAGACAGACTTAGACATGGGAATACTACGATCTTGATGAAACGCAACGAACCAGTTATGAGATAAAGATTTATTGAAATAAGTGCATTGTACTGTGACTAATTTTTCAATATCAGGACAATCATTAATGAGTCTCTTTTTTAAGGTTTTTGCTAAGTTTTTACACCATTGATACTGTAATAGACAACGAGTTCCTACTAAATCAATACCTTCTAGTTCAAGGTTAATTTGCTCACATTCTTTTAATGAAAAGCAATCTTTTATAATTTGATAACCTAGAGATACAATAGTCATTTTTCTTGTTTTAATTTCCTGTTAATTGAAATAATTAATTCAATACTTTATTCGTTTTGCTTGATTCTTACCCATACAATTATTTGACAATCGAACCAATAAAATTTCCGTAGGGTGGGCAAATGGGGTAACTTATTTGATTTAACATCAACTTATAATCATTGCCCACCTTTATTATTGGGTTTTAGGTGGGCAAGATATATATATTCTAGATTCATTAAGTTCAATTCTGGCTTTGCCCACCCTACAAGTTTCAACTTCCAGAAAATACCCTAATTAACCAACCGATTAAATAACCTAAACCCGTACCACCTAAACTAACACCTGAAAGGATTAAAAATTGATCAACTGGACTAAAATTTTCTTCTTCTAGCTTATTCCCAGCCACAGCCCCAGCCCCAGCCCCAGCCACAGCCTAGCCCCAGCCACAGCCCCAGCCCATGGCCAAATACCAGTCCCAGCCCCAGCCACAGCCGATACTACAGCCCATACCACCGCCCATACCACAGCCCAACCCCACATAAAAAAGGTAATCTGACTCATCCCTGCTGTTGTACCACAAATACCATAACCTAAAAACATAATCATTAGGCGTATCCAAGGAATTTCTCTTGATCTAAGACGAACACGTCGTACATGATTACTTTTAGATGATATTTTGGGTTTAATCACCTCTTTTTTATACTTTGGTGCAACAGAAGGAGGAGGTTGAGGCGGTTCTAATAAACCAAGCCATGCTGAGATAGACTGGGGACGATCTTCTTTTTCTAATGCCATTCCCTCCAGGATAGCCTCATTAATATGTTCACTGAGTTGACGATTAATTTGCTGAGGGGGAATGAGAACACTCTTGTCATTGAGTTTCCGTTCCATTGAAGGAGTGGGACGTTTTCCTGTCACAGCCTAGTAAAAAGTAGCAGCAAGGGTATAAACATCAATGGTGTATTGACGCTCCTTACTGCCTAGATAAATTTGTTCGTAGGGTGCAAAATTAGGGTTAGCTGCGTTACTTGTAACACTATGAGTCGCAGGAATAATATTCTTAGCGATGCGAAAATCAATTACAATCGCCTGACCATCTTGAATCATAATATTGCCAGGATGAGCATCTCGATGCACCATTTTTGCTTGATGTATGGTTTCTAACGCTTTGCCAATTTGACGAATATAGATTAAACATTGCGCTTCTGATAAACCTCCTTGAGTCTTGATAATCTCCATCAAAGTTTCTCCCTTGATAAAATCCATCACTAAACAGGGTAATGTGTCCTCTAGGAAATAATCTCGCACCTTAACAATGTGAGGATGAGGTTTAGTGGACAATTTGGCTAATTTTTGCGCTTCTTCTTGAAATTCCTTGACATATTTTTCATACTCAATATCTTTTTTTTGCAGCAGATCAGGGGTTTTAATAACAATTTCTGTATCAAGTTGTATGTGACGCGCATGATAAGTGATACCAAACCCTCCTCGTCCCAAAACTTTGATAATCTCGTATTTTCCTCCGTGTAATTTTTGGTCACTTTGCCAAACCATGACATTGTTTTACTTCTTTCTCTGAAATTTTACTTTAGGAGAACAGAAAATGGTACTTTGACACCAAAATAGTACATAATTATCTTGTGCAAGATAATTATGTACTGTAAAGCGAAATGGAAAAGAAGCAATAGGACTTTCAAACCCCAAAGCAATACATATTTATCTTTCGCAACGTTTTCTTGTACTATTTAACTTTAGTAATCATGAATTGGGAAAAAGCTTTAAGGTTTCGGTGATGAAGAAGGATTAGGGGAAACAGTAGGAGTTGATTGGGGTTCGACAACGGTGTTAAGTAGTCGGACATAAATAAAGCGAACTGTCTTAAGAAATGTAATTGACTGCATAACCCCTCCTCCTCTGCTTCCTCTGCCCCCTCTGCCCCCCTGCTTAACCAACACAAGTAACGTTTATTTTTGTCCAGGTACTTAACTATTTGAGGAACTCCTAATGCAGTTAATAAAGCAGCGATCGCACCAACTCCCCTCCAAAAAACTACCCAATGAATTGAACAATCAGTATTTGATGAAGTTTTCACCTATAAAAACCTATAAAAATCATCCTTTATTCTTCTAATAATTTAGTGGGTAAACCATCAATACTGGTTTGATTTTTTTCTTGCCAATAATCATTAATTCCTGCTTCTCCTTTATTTTTTGCCCATTCTATCAGAGTATCTCTATTATCTTGATACTCATAAAGAGGAACACCAAAACCACAAGAAGTTTGGGCTGAATTAATAGTTAAAATGATAATTTGTCGCTGTCCTTCAAAAGTAGGAAAATAATCATAAAAATTATTCCATTCTTCATCTCTTGGACGAATCACCTTTCCCTGACCATACAAACGTAAAATCAAAGGTTTTTCAGAAAAACTACAAAACATAATCGTCATGCGTCCATTTTCTTCTAAATGGGCAGATGTTTCATTTCCACTTCCTGTTAAGTCTAAATAACCCACTGTTTGCTCATCTAAACAGCGAAAGGTATCAATCCCTTTAGGAGATAAATTAATCCGTCCTTCTTTAGGAGCAGTTGCTGTAAAAAACATTTTCTGTTCTTCAATAAATGCCATCAGTTCAGCCGTTAAATTTTGATAAAATTTAGCCATGATAACCTTAAATCTATGAGCCTCATAGGAATTAATTATATTCTAAATGCTCGAAGAAACCGCTATAATAAAATTATAAAAAAAATTTAGATTGATTATGACTGCCGAAAGTCCTCCTTTAAATAAAAAATTATCCCAACCTGATCACTCTTATCCCCATCATCCTAATATTATTCGCCTCGAAGAAATCACAAAAGTCTATGGAAGTAATAACAGCACAGTTCAGGCACTTGATAACATTAATTTAACCATTGAAAAAGGAGAATATTGTACTATTATGGGGGCATCTGGGTCAGGAAAATCAACCTTGATGAATATTATTGGCTGTCTTGATCGCCCCACTTCAGGAGGTTATTATTTAGACAGTGTCGATGTGTCTCAATTGCCTGATAGTGATCTCGCTGCTATCCGTAACAAAAAAATTGGCTTTGTTTTTCAACAGTTCCATCTGCTTCCCCAAATGACCGCTTTAGAAAACGTCATTTTACCCATGATCTATGGAGGGATATCGCCTCAGGAACGACGAGATCGCGCCCTAGAAGCCTTAGAAAAGGTGGGTTTGGCTAACAGAGTTAATAATAAGCCTCATCAACTGTCTGGAGGACAACAACAACGGGTCGCTATTGCCCGCGCTATTGTCAATAATCCTATCCTCTTGCTTGCTGACGAACCCACAGGGGCCCTAGATTCTCAAACCACCGATGAAGTGTTAGGCATCTTTGAAAGCCTTCATCAAGCAGGTATTACCGTTGTGGTTGTCACCCATGAGTCAGAAGTCGCCCGCCATTCTCAGCGTGTTATCTGGTTCCGTGATGGTCAGATTCTTCACCCTAACCTTAGCCCTGAACAACTCCACTCCGTCATTGATTAAGAAATATTGCGAAAAAAAAGGAAATCAGGCATAATCAAAAGTTAAGATATTTATATTTTTGTATATCAAACTTTAAAATCCTTTTTTATCCATTTGAGTTCAGAGGCATTAGTAGACGCTTGTGACTTGGCAAACAACAGAATCACCCCAAACCAGCTCAGAGATAGGACAGCAAAAACGCTATGATGCTGCTGCGATCGCCCGTTATTATCGCTTACGTCCCTGGGAAGTTATCCAACGGGCCATGACCATTATCTGGTCTTTTAGTTGGTTTCTCATTCATTTACAGTGGGATCATTGGTTTAACCCCGATAAAGACAATAAACAGAAATGTGCAGCCGAATTAAGGCAAATTCTCACCCGTCTTGGTCCTACCTTTATTAAAGTGGGTCAAGCTTTATCCACTCGTCCTGACTTGATCCGTCCTGACTTTTTACAAGAACTGATCAAGCTACAGGATCAACTACCACCTTTTGATAACAAAATTGCCTTTTCCCTTATCGAAAAATCTCTAGGAACTAGCATTGATGAGGCATATCCAGAAATTTCACCCCATCCCGTCGCAGCAGCGAGTTTAGGACAAGTTTATCGAGCTGTGTTACATACAGGGGAGGAAGTAGCGGTTAAAGTCCAACGACCTAATCTTAGACCCATTTTAACCCGTGATCTCTTTTTAATGCGATGGGCAGCTTGTCAGTTTGGTCGTTTATTACCCCTTAATTTAGGCCATGATTTAACCCTGATTATCGATGAATTTGGAGTTAAACTGTTTGAAGAAATTGATTATATCAATGAGGGAAGAAACGCCGAAAAATTTGCAGCTAACTTTCGAGATGATGCAGATGTTAAAGTGCCGAAAATTTACTGGTCTTATAGTGGCGATCGCGTGTTAACTTTGGAGTGGATACAAGGTTATAAATTAACCGATACCGAACAAATTAAAGCTGCTGGATTAGACCCTTATGCTATTGTAAAAATTGGTGTAACTTCTGGATTAAGACAACTGTTAGAACATGGATTTTTCCATGCTGATCCTCATCCAGGAAACCTCTTTGCTACCCTCGATGGTCGCATGGCCTATATTGATTTTGGCATGATGGATCAGTTAGAAGAAGACACCAAAGAAACCATTGCTAGTTCGGTTGTCCAGTTAATTAATCAAGACTATAATGCCTTAGCAAGGGACTTTGTACAGTTAGGTTTCTTAACTTCAGATACGAATATTCAACCCATTATTCCGGCTTTAGAAAAGGTATTAGGGAATGCGATCGGTCAAAGTGTAGGTGATTTTAATTTCAAAACCATCACCGATGATTTTTCCCAATTAATGTATGAATATCCCTTCCGAGTGCCGGCAAAATTTGCCTTAATTATTCGTTCATTAATTACCCAAGAAGGGTTAGCATTGAGTCTTGATCCAAACTTCAAAATAGTCGAAGTTGCCTATCCTTATGTAGCGAGAAGGTTACTGACAGGAGAGTCTCCTCAACTGAGAAGAAGACTATTAGAGGTGTTGTTTAAGGATGGTAAATTTCAATGGCAACGGTTAGAAAACATGATCCGTATTGCCCGATCTGACGAACAATTTGATCTACTGCCAACGGCACAATTAGGATTACAATATTTGTTATCGGATGAAGCAAGATATTTGCGTCATCAATTATTGTTAGCCTTAACAGAAGATGATCGCTTACACACTGAAGAGGTTCAACGTCTTTGGACTTTAATTAGTGACGATCTTCAACCGCAACAATTATTTGGTGCTGCTATCAAAGCGTTTCAACAACTGTCTACTGTGGGAGTTGCTGCCATTCTTCCTGAGACATCTAATCTCAACTAACATATCATTCATAAATTCCTGCCTTTTATGTACTATTTACCTCAACCGCCTTATTTTCTAATTGCTGCTGGTTTGTTCATTGGTCTTACCTGTGGTTTCGCCTTTGAAGCTACCTTAAAATCCCAGATTCACGTCATGTTGAAAAAGCCAATGGATCAAATGCTAAACGGATCAGGGTTACAGTTACCCTTTTTTGGTATTTGTGTTGGTATTTGTGTGTTTTTATCAGCAGGTTTAGAGATTTTTATCTTTGATCGTTGGCTATCTTATGCCCTTGCTTTACCCATGACCATTTTTATTGCTGCCTTAGTTTGGATACAACTAGAAAGCTTATTAAAACAGTTAAAAGAAGGAGGATCAAAAGCTATTGATTTAGATGCTTTTTATTAAATTAATTATGTAGGGGCTTAATAATATGATGGCTTTAATATTATTAAGTCCCTACTTTTTAACCAGGGGGCCAAGTTAGGTATCGCCCGCCTAAAATATGTAAATGAAGATGATCTACAGTTTGACCCCCATCTTCCCCATTATTAATAACCACACGATAACCATTCTTTAAACCGACTTTTTGAGCAACTTGTTTGACAGTTAATAAAAGATTTCCTAATAAGTTTTGATCAGCTTCTTCTGCTTCTTCTAACTTAGGAATCGGCTTTTTAGGAATGACTAAAATATGGGTTGGGGCCTGGGGGTTAATATCAGTAAAAGCTAAACAGAAATCATCTTCATAGACGATATTAGCTGGAATTTCTCGGCGAATAATCTTACTAAAGATTGTATCAGTCATTGTTTTATTCAATCACTAACAATTTTCTTATTTTATCATTGAGTCGTTATAGTCGCTTCAAATAATTTTCAGACAGGGGAGTGTGAGCATCTTGCTGACTATGCTCATAATAAAGGAGATAGGTTTTGTTTCATTGTTATTTGAATTAACTATATCGTCCTCATTATTCTCTTTCTGATGAAAACATAGAAAATAATTCTTCTCCTGTCATTTTCTTCGTTTCATTGGCCAAAGAGTAATGGTTTTTATCCTAATGTCGGGCAGAATACCCCATCCTTCTACAAGGTGGGGACGGTCGCTCGAATGATTTGCCGTACGACGACAAATCCGCGACCTCATGAATGACCGACCAAAATATAAACCGACCGAAGGGAGTCTAAATAAAGCTTAACTTTTTTACACAAAATAGATAAGCTATGCTAGAGTAACCTTAAGGAGGTACTAGAAATGGGTAATAAAGCGTATAAATTTCGGTTGTATCCTAAGCAAGAACAGCAACAATTTTTGGCTAAATGTTTTGGCTGTTCACGATTCGTGTATAATCACTTTTTGCGCTTGACTACCGATATCTATGCTGATTGCAAAAAGAGTTTACGATACAAAGAATGGGCTAAGCTACTAACATCTTTAAAGAAGGAGTTTGAATGGTTAAAAGAGGTTAATTCTCAAGCATTACAACAAACTCTTAAAGATTTAGAAACAGCTTACTCTCGCTTTTTTAAAGGGTTGACTAAATTTCCTAGATTTAAAAAAAGGTCTAACAAACAATCTTTTCGTGTTCCTCAGCATTTTTCTATTACCTCTGAAGGAAAACTAAAACTTCCAAAAATGTCTCCTATTAAGATGATAATTCATCGAGAAATAGAAGGAGATATTAAGAGCGTTACTATTAGTAAAACTCCATCAGGAAAATATTTTGCTTCAATTGTTACCGAGTTAGATATTCCCAAAGCGTTATTTAGCGGGGAAAAAATTGGGATGGATCTAGGAATTAAAGATTTTTGTATTACTAATAAACCTGAAAAGTTTGAAAATCCTCGTTATTTTCAGCGTTCATTAAGACGATTAAAAATTAGACAAAGGAGGTTAAGTCGAAAAGCTAAAAACTCTAACAATAGAAAAAAAGCTAGAGTTAATGTGGCTAAAATTCATGAAAAAGTGGCTAACCAAAGATTGGACTATCAACACAAAATAAGTCTTAAGCTAACCAACGAGAACCAAGTTATTAGTTGTGAAGACTTGAATATCAAAGGGATGGTCAAAAATCGAAAGTTAGCCAAACAAATTAGCGATGTAGCTTGGGGACAATTCTTAACTCTTTTAGAGTACAAAGGGGATATCTATGGCTGTGAAATTAAACGAGTTGATAGATTTTTTCCTAGTTCTAAAAGATGCTCTAATTGTGGCCATATCAAAGAAGATTTGAATCTGAAAGATAGAGAATGGACTTGTCCAGAATGCGGTATGCATCACGACAGAGATATCAACGCCTGTCATAATTTGCTACAGTTTTCTGATGGATATATAGGGCAGGAAGTGTCCGAATCTACGCCTAACCAGATGGTTGAAATACCATGTATCAAGAGCAGTAGTTCTTGAGGGTAGGAAGTCCCACCCTCAACGGAGTAGGGTGGGGTACTTCACGATACATC
>JBFRWG010000117.1:0-15807 GCA_051439445.1 Crocosphaera sp. | reverse complement strand
GAGATATTTTAGATGACTTCATTGGGGTAGATAATGGAGTCTTTAATAACAGTGGGACTCTTAATAAAACTAGCTTTGGTTTTGCTACCATAGGAGTAGATTTTAATAACACAGGAACCATTGATGTTCAACAAGGAAATATAACTTTCTCAGATATTTTCACTCAAGATAGTGGCAGTTTCAACTTAGTAGGTGGCAACGCTACCATCAATAATGCTAACTTTAATGGGGGAACTTTCGGCGGGTTTGGAACATTAACAGGGAACATCAACACTTCTGCTATTCTCGATATTGGGGAATTCAATAACACAGAATACGGTCAATTTATTATTGATGGTAACTACACCGAAACCAACGACGCTATTATTGATATTGAAATCGGAGGTTACACTTCAGGAACAGAGTTTGACTTCCTCGATATTATGGGGGTTGCTAACTTTGATGGTACGGTTAATATTAGTTTACTGGATGGCTTTTTACCCGTCTTAGGGGACACCTTTGAAATCATTAACTTTGACTCTTATACTGGGGCCCTAGACTTCACTGGTTTATCCATCAATGATGAGTTAGAGTTTAATGTAGAATACGCCTCCGATAAAATCACCTTAGTGGTTGGAGAAAGGATCAACGCTTTCTCACCCGACGCTGTTGATGATATCGCTACCGTTGCATCAGGAGAAACCATTATTATCGATGTCTTAAATAATGATAGTGACGCTGATAATAACACCATCTCCATTGAAGATACATTCCTCTTAAATACTGCCAATGGTGGTACAGTCACCCTCAACCGTAATAGTACCCCTAATAATCCTACCGATGACACCTTAGTTTACAACGCACCCACTAACTTTACAGGAGATGATACCTTTACCTATAGCATTACCGATGGAGACTTTTCGGACACTGCCACTGTAACCGTAACTGTAACAGGAGATCCAATCTCTCCTCCTGTAGACTTACCTCCAATCGTTGCTAATCATATTATGCCAGTCTTCGCCCAAGAAGATGCAGCAGACACCATTCTGGATCTCAGTAACGTCTTTACCGATCCCGATAACGATGATAGTGGGATTAGTATTAGTGTTTTATCTAATAGCAACTCTAGTTTAGTCAACGCTTCCATGAGTGGTGATAACCTCATTCTTGACTATCAACCCGATCAGTTTGGGTTTAGTTTCATCACCTTACAAGCAACCTCGAATGGTAAGAGTGTTACTGAAGCATTCGGTGTCATTGTCGATGAAGTAATAGAAAATCAACCCCCTGTCGTCGATCCTCCCATCCCCGATCAAATCTTCAACGCTGATCAACCCTTCACCTTACCAGTCATGGGTAACTTTAGTGATCCTGATGGAGACTCCTTACATTGTGTCGCAACTTTATCCAATGGAGATCCCCTACCCAGTTGGTTAATCTTTGATCCCCATACTCATCGCTTTACAGGAAACCCCACAAGTAGTGATGTAGGAACTATTTCCGTAACAGTGACAGCAGATGACGGTAATGGTGGAATGGTTAGTGATACCTTCGATCTCGAAATCAAGAACCCTGATCCCCTACCTTCTGCCAATAATGACGCAGGAGATGCTAAGTCGGGAGAAGTCATCTCTATCGATGTCTTGGCCAATGATACCGGTGAAGGGATTAGTCTTGATAATAACTTCCCTCTCACTACCCCATTAGGTGGTACAGTCACCCTCAACGATAACAATACCCCCAATGATGGCACTGATGATACCTTAACCTATACTGCCCCAGTTGCTGCCACTGGTAACGATACTTTCACCTACAGCATCACCGACAGCAACAACAACAGCGACTCCGCAACCGTCACCATTGCAGTTAACATCGGTGAAGGAACCCCAGGAGATGATTACCTCATCTGTACCGACAACGACGATATTATTCGAGGTTTAGGAGGAAACGACACCCTACAAGGGTTAGGAGGTAACGACTCCTACGACGGAGGAGAGGGAGATGATACCTTTGTTATTAGTGGAGGTGGTATTGATACCATTCAAGATAGTAGTGGCAATGATACCCTAGATGCGTCCAATGCTGGTGGTGGTAGTTATATCGATCTCACTCCTGGGGGTAGTAATACCTCCATTGACGGGGGTACAGTCACCTTAGGAGGTTCCCTCAATGACAACTCAGTGATCGTCTTTGTCGTCGATATTTCAGCCAGTACCATCGATGCTTTTGCTGGTACCTCTGTGGGGGATCTCAATGCTGATAATAACCTTGACCAAGTAGTGGATGCAGAGATCGATGGGGGGATCGTCATCAACCAGTTACTCATCGATCAAGGGTTGGGTAACTCTGCTGATATTGCTATCGTTTCCTTTGAAAGTGATGCAACTCAAGAAGACGGTGTGGTTAAACCCCTAACCGATATTAACAGTAATAGTATTCCTGATGTGGAAGAGACGCTGCGATCGCTAATTCCTAATGTTGATGGGTCAACTAACTACGAAGCAGCATTACAAGAAGCACGGCAAATATTTAGTAGTTTGGGGACCGCATCCGGTGATGGTAACTTAATCTTCCTTTCAGATGGTGAACCCAACCCCGACGATCAAGTGTTTACTGATGAAGTGAGTTTTTTACAGGGTCTTGGAGTTAACTTATACGCTTTTGGTATCGGTGCAGATTCTGCTTTACCTGCCTTACAAATTATTGATCCTAATGCCTTAATTGTCACCAGTACCGATCAACTTAGAACTTTCTTTGAGGGACGTTTTGGAAACCCTGTTCAAATTGAAAATGCGATCGGAACAGCTTTTGATGACACCATTATTGGTAACGATGCAGATAACATTTTAACCGGCAATGGCGGCTCGGATATCATGCAAGGGGGATTAGGCAATGATACTTATGTTTTAGACGCTTTCAATGCAGCAGGAAGCCACATACAAGATAGTGATGGCATGGATACCCTAACCTTACTTAATGGTACTCTAAGCCTCACTAATCCAGCCACAGGAACCATCGGTTTACAGCGTAATGACACAGATTTAATTATTGATATTAGTCAAGATGGAATAACTAATATTAATGATGACTTAACTATCCATGATTTCTTCACCACAGGAGAAACATCTACGGGAGTTGGTTTTATCGAAACAGTTGGCAACTTAAATGGTAGCGATATCATTGACTTTTTCTCTATTGTTGTTAATCAATTAAAGATTAATGTTGATGGAAACATTGAAGATAACCCCCTACAAAGCTATGGTGATGGTTCTTCTTTCAATGGTAGTTCTTTACCTCAAGATACTGTTGAAGCTGTTGTTACTTATCTTGATAATGGTAACGAGGTAAAAATTGAAAACAATGCTTGGAAAGCTTGGCTACCTTTTGAGGCTGGAAGTTACACTATTACTCCTGATACTGTTTTAACTTTCGACTATATGAGTACAGAAGAAGGAGAAATTCAAGCCATTGGATTTGATGATGATGATAACTTCTTTGATGAAACAGAACGATTATTTCAAGTATTTGGAACTCAAATCTTTGCTAATGTTGTTCAAGATTTCAATAACTACAATATAGTCAATCATTGGAAATCCTATTCCATTAATGTAGGAAACTACTATACAGGCACTTTTGATCGTATTGTCTTTGCCAATGATAACGATACCCCTGATAGTTTAGGGAGTAACTCATCTTTCCGCAATCTTGTTCTATTTGAAGATACAATCCCTAATAATCCCCCTGTTGCTAACGATGATAATTACACCACTGATGAAGCAACCATTATTAATGAGAACTTTGTAAGCAATGATGAAGATTTAGACAATGATCCTTTAAACATTACTGAAATTAATGGTTCAATGTTTACCGAAGATACTCCTATCCCTTTAGCATCAGGAGCCTTACTAACCATTAATAATGATGGAACTTTTAGCTACAATCCTAATAATAAATTTGATAATTTATTAACAGGACAAACTGCAACTGATAGCTTTACTTACACCATTAGTGATGGAGAAGATACTGATACAGCTATCGTTAATTTAACTATTAATGGTTCAACTTTACCTACCATAACCAACCAATTAACGGTAACAATTGACGAAACAGCTATCAGTAAATCTTTAGAACGTTATGGAGATGATTCAGTCATAAATGGTAATTCTCTTCCTCAAGATACGGATGATGCTATTGTTAGTTATGGTAATAATGGAAATGAAGTTAAATTAGAAAATAATGCTTGGAAGTCTTGGGATTTAGGTAACTATAATGTAACAGCCAATACCCATTTAAGTTTTCAATTCCGCAGTGAAGAAATAGGGGAATTACAAGGAATAGGTTTTGATGATAATGATGATTTATTTGATAATCCTCATACATTCTTTCAACTGTATGGAAGTGATACTTATACTGCTTTGGAACAAGATTTCAATAATTATCAACCTCTAGAGGGATGGAAAGATTATCAGATTAGTTTGGGTCAATATTTCACTGGAAATTATGATCGCTTAGTCTTCTTTAATGATTTTGATGCTAATAGTAATCTCGGTGGAGAGGCAGAATTTCGTAATGTTGTTCTCTCAGAAGTTAGCTAAGAAAACTAAAAAAGTATTCCTATTAATTTCTTAGGATGGGTAAGGTGCGCTGAGGATTCGGAGGCAAAATAAATTGTTTTGTCTCCGTTCCTTCATGAATTAATAATTAACAATTATTGATTATTAATTCCTATAAAGTGATAGGTGAATCAAAAGAAACAACCGGCTCATTAGCAGTAAATTCAATGCCATATTTCTTTAACTCTAGACTAATTTGTTTCGTTGATGTTTCTACCATTCTTTCTCGTAATTCAATAGAACTTTGAGTAGAACCTAAAATAAAAAAGGTTATTCTAGCACGACTTTTATCCCTTTTAGGAGCATCTAAAAAAGTCGTGCTAGAAGTATCTGGTTCAACCCCAAAAAATGAATGAACATATTTAGCATTAATTTCCTTAACTAAAGATTTTTCATATTCATCTAAAATGCGCTCAAAATCAAAATAAACTAATATCATAACCTTCTTTCCTCGCGTCACATTTTCAATTTGCCACTCCGCCATTTTTGAATTGGGTACAATTAATAAAGTATTTTTGGCCACTGTCCTAATTTTAGTTGAACGCAACCCAATAGACTCAACTCTACCAAAGGTTTTATCATTATCAGGAAGACGGATATATTCCCCTTGAATAAAGGGTTTATCTAAAAAGAGAATGACCGTTCCAAATAGCTGTTGTAGGGTATTTTGAGCAGCAAAACTAATCGCTAAACCACTAATAGAGGCCCCTGCTAATAAACCAGTTAAAGGAACACCATATTGATAAGCAAAAATAGCAAAAGTCATCAGACCAATAATAATATTAAAAATAGTTTCCAAACCAAGAAGAATCTCTGTTGTCTCTCCTCCAATTTTGCCAAATAAGTTAATTCCATAAGTTTTAATTAGTTCCCGAAAAATTCTAGTAACACTCCATAATAAAAAAATAACAAAAAAAAGATCAATAAAAAAAGTAATTGGAATCGGTAAATCTTGATATCTCCTAAACCAAATCCAAGAAAAATATAGTAACATCCCAGTTCCCAAACGGTTAATATAAATTTTATTACCTCGAATCAAATTATGATAGATATGTTGTCGTTGACTAGGGGACAAAAGACGTAAACCTAGGGACAGGATTTGATTGATATACTGTCCTACTATAATTGATAAAATAATCAACAAACAAAATATAATAATATCTAACAAAGTCGTAGTATTTAAAAAATCGTAAATTTGTTTAATTATGTCCATAAACTTTTGTAAATTACCTCTAGATAGAAATTTCAGAATTAACAAAAATCTGATCAATAATTTCGTGATTCATCCCATTTTCTAATAATTTATGTCGAATATTTTCACTAATTATTTTTAATATTTGTATCTTAAACTCTGTTGATGATTCTCCTAATAAAGGCATAAAAAAATTAATTTGAGCTTGGGTTCTTTGTTGTTTTTTATGATTAATAATCTCTTTAAAATTAATAGTTAAATTACGAGAATCAATTTCATTTTTTAGACTAGAGTTTAAGATTAATTGACTAACAAAAGATTTTTGAGAATCAGAAAGAAGTTGAAAAAAATTGACTTTAACAACATGAATGAGTTTACTAGCTCCTGTGAAATTTTCAATATTAATTCCCGTTAAATAATTATTAGGAACCACCATTAAAGTTCCTTTACCAGAGATACGAATTTTAGTAGAACGTAAACCAATCGACTCTACTTTGCCAAAGGTTCCATCCGGTAAACCGATGTAATCATTAACAATAAAAGGACGATCTAGATAAAGAACAAAACCCCCTAATAACTGTTCCAATGTTTTTTGAGCAGCAAAGGCGATCGCCACTCCTCCAACCCCTAAACTAGCAATTAAACCGAAAAGATTAATTTTATGTGTTTGAGAAAAAATGGTAGTAATTATAAATAAAAAAAGCAAAAAAGTGAGCCATTTTGCAACAAGAAATAAGTCTTTATTTAACTTCCGTCCAGTTTCAGTAATTTCAGTCAGATAAATTTTAGAAAAACGCTCAACTAACCGATATCCTAACCATGCAATAATTAAGGAAGCTGATAAACCGATAGGCAGTTCAATGATATAAATTAACTGGAGTTTAGGGACAAAATAGTTCGTAATTAATAAAATAAGATCAGCTATTAAGAAAAGAATAATTGATGTTAATACATCTTGATCGGGGGCAACTATTCTTTGATAAACTGCTTGGGTATCTGAAGAAACAAAAACCTCCCGCAGACTTATCAATAAATTAATAAGTCGCGGGACAGCAATCATAACCAGAATAACTGCAAAGCTAACTGAGATAAATGGCCAGTTGATTAGTAATGTTTTAAGATTTAACATCATCCTCATTATCCCGTTTCTGGTCGCTTATGGCAGTCCAAACAAAGATTATAATCTTCCTGTAAGGTCGATATTGTCAACCCTACCAGGTTTTACTCAACTCTATTCTATTCATGAATTCAATTATCCATTGTTAACACTTTACACTGTCCTTGCCAACGTAATAAATGATCACATAATACTAAAGCAACCATGGCTTCAACCATAGGAACTGCCCTGGATAAAACACAAGGATCATGTCTTCCTTTTGCTGCTAAGGTTGTTTCTTCGTTGTTAGAAGTGACAGTTTTTTGTTCTTTTCCAATGGTAGCTGTCGGTTTAAAAGCTACTCGAATAATGATGTTTTCTCCGTTACTAATACCTCCTTGAATCCCTCCGGATCGATTGGTTTTTGTACGCAGATTTCCCGTTTCATCAAGATAAAATTCGTCATTATGTTCACTTCCTGTTAATAGGGTTCCCGCAAACCCTGAACCAATTTCAAACGCTTTACTAGCAGGAAGAGACATCACTGCTTTGGCTATATCTGCCTCTAACTTGTCAAAAACAGGTTCTCCCAACCCTTTAGGCACTTGACGGGCAACACACTCCACAACCCCTCCGATGGAGTCTTTTTCTCGTCGGGTTTGATCGATGAGATCGATCATTTTTGTTGCCATTTCTCCGTCAGGACAACGGACAATGTTACTTTCAACCTCTTCGAGGGTGACGGTATTGGGATCAACTGTTCCTTCTAAATGTTTAATACTTTTGACATAGCCAATAATTTCTACATTGGCAACTTGTTTAAGTATTTTTTTGGCAATTGCTCCAGCAGCGACTCTCCCAATGGTTTCCCTCGCAGAAGATCGCCCTCCTCCTTGCCAATTTCTAATGCCATATTTAGCTTCATAAGTTGCATCCGCATGAGACGGTCTAAATTTAACCGCCATCTCGTTATAATCCTGCGATCGCGCGTCTTTATTACGGACTAAAATAGCAATGGGGGTTCCCAATGTTTTCCCTTGAAATACACCGGAAATAATTTCACAAGTATCGGTCTCTTTGCGAGGGGTGGTAATCTTGCTTTGTCCCGGACGACGACGATCTAAGTCCCCTTGAATATCCGTTTCTGATATCTCTAAACGTGGGGGACAACCATCAATAATAACCCCTACTCCTCCCCCATGGGATTCCCCAAAAGTGCTAATACGAAATAAATGGCCAAAGGTGTTACCCATATTTTTTACTGATAATTATTTCTGTTGTTCCTGATTGTATCATTGGTGAAGCTTAAACAATCTAAAATTTTTCTATTTTTCTATTTTTCTATAAAATATCTTTACGTTTTTGGAGAATATAAGTAATTCCCCAATAGATTAAGCCATGTAATAATAAACACATCCAATTTGTTAATATATTGTTGGGGTTTAGATCATAAACATCTTTAGAAATATCACTTGTCATGGGGTTTGATGGATTAATCATACCACCAATATTCACTAAACTTCCTAAGGCTCCTACTGACCAACGACTAATCATTAACCAAGATAAAAATTTACCGATTCCTGTTATTGGAAATAACACACCTGACAAAATAATTTGAGATAAAAGTAATAGGGGCAAGAACTTAGTTGCCTGTGTACTATTTTCAACCAATGCTGATACCATAATTCCTAATCCAAGGGTAGAAAATAGAGTCAGGCATAGAGTGATTTCTGTTCCTATCATCCAGGCTAAAGCATGGGAATCTGGTAGTTTAAAACAGATTAAAATTGTGATATATATCAACAAACTTTGAAAAACGGCCAAGACACTTAAAATAACTGCTTTTGATGCTAAATAAGCGGAAATTCCTAAATTGACTAATCTTTCTCTTTGGTAAATTTTTGCTTCTTTAACTATTTCTTGTAATGAACTAGCTAAACCTACCCAAATAGCAGCACAAGTGAAAACAAAAAGAACTTTTAAGGATAAAGTTATAAATTTTGGGTCATTTTTATCTATGAAATTAAAAGGAACTTGCCCCTTAGATAAAACAATTCTCATAATCACAATTCCTATGGGAGCAGGGGCTAAAGATAAAGCTAAATTGAGGGGATCTCGAAGCAATAGTTTCCCGTACCTTTCTGTTAAAATTGAGAACTGTTGTAAAAAAGGAAACCTAACTTTCTTGGGTTTATCAGCAGGATTTTTTTGTAAATTTTGGGTTAAATATTGACCAATATATTTATCATAAAAATTGGGGTCATTCTTAAATCTTTCAGCTTCTTTTTTAACAATATTTTGGTTTTCTAGATGAATATAAATATCAGCAAAACTCTGATTTTTAACAGCAAAAAAATTCATCGCTTCTTGAGGAGGTCCAAAATAACAAAGATGACCTTCTTTTCCCAGAAAAACTAAGCGATCGCAAAGATGAATATTTAAAGTAGTATGAGTTACTAGGATAATTGTTCGTCCTTGTTCTGCTAATTCTTTTAACAGTTCCATTATTTTTTTATCCAGTCCTGGATCAAGACCAGAGGTAGGTTCATCTAAAAAGAAGAGTTTGGGATCAGCTAATAATTCAACCCCAATACTAACCCGTTTTAACTGTCCCCCACTTAAAGCTTTCACTAAGGTATGTTCTCGATCTTTTAAATCAATTTGCACTAAGGTTTTTTCTATTTCTTGTTCAAGATTAATATCAGTAGGTAAACGTAATTTAGCAGCATAAGATAACACTTCTTTGACCGTTAAATTAGGATGAACAATATCATACTGCGGAACATAACCGATCAAGTTACGATAAATATTAAAATTTTTACGTAAATCTTCTCCATTTAATTCAACAATCCCAGGTTGTTCTATCGGTTCAATTCCTAACAAAGTTTTCATTAAGGTTGATTTTCCTGCCCCACTTCCTCCGACAATTACAACAAATTGACCGGGATCAATTGCTAAAGAAATATCGGATAATAAAGTAATTTCTTCCCCTTTTTTATTCTTAACAACTCGCCCCAAATTTTTAGCATCTAAACGAATATTATCTCCCTGATCTTCTACAATTAAATCATCACCTTTTCTAACCAGCGTATAAGGTCCAATACGCATGGTCGCACCATCAGTAATTATGGCTTGATGATTAACTTTTTGTCCATCAATAAAAACTCCATTGGTACTACAATCGTTAAGAATATATTGACCTTGATTGTTACTATCTATTATGGCATGATGATAAGACACTGTAGGTGCATATAACTGTAAATTAGCCTGAGGATCTCGCCCTATAGCAACGGATTGATTTTTAAGAGAAATTGATTTTTTGCTAGGAGGTTTTAAGGATTGATTACTGTTAGTATCTTCGTAGATAATAATGGGACATTTTCCAATTTCTTTCCCAATGGTAATCTCCATTCCATTTTCTAATAATAACCCCTGTTTTGTCGTAATTGAAGTTTTTTTAAAAAACAAACCATTACTACTTTTTTTTTCTTGATCTCCATCATAAATTTTATAACTATCCCCTTCTTTAACAAAAGAAGCTTGACAACCACTAACCATCATCCAATTAGGAGCTTCAGGAACATGAAAATCACATCTATTATGATCTCTTCCTAATAGATGTATATCCTTAGTTAAATCAAAACGACTCAGAATTTCTCCTTGACTATTTCTGACACGAATAGAAGGAGAATTAAACAAAACTGTTTTACTACGTGGGGCATTTGTCATATCAATCAACTTAATTTCTTAACTGTTATGGAGGATTTATTCAAGTGTTGTCTGCTAGGCTAATCAGATACTTATTTAACCTATTGATAACCTGGACAATTTGCCCACTTTACTGTCTATAAAACAAGTATGGGAACAACTATAAACAGTTTTTTAAACCGATAAAGATAAAACATTGACCTTGTCTCCTTGATTAATTTTAGTCACCCCTACAGGTAAAATTGCTAAAGCATTCGTCAGGGCTAAATTAATTAAATTTGCTGAGTTTTTACTTCCCTGAGCTAACTCAAAAATTGCCTCACCATTGCTGAACTTTAACTGTCCCCAAACATAGGTTTCTCGTTGTCCATTAGATGATAAATTACAGGAAGATTTTGCTTGAATCAACTGGGGTTGATAGTCACTTTTTATTCCTGATAACTTATCCAAAGCTAGTTTAACAAATCGCCAACAACTGACCAAAGCAGACACAGGATTTCCAGGTAATCCAAAATAGAGACAACCATTATCAAACTTTGCCACAGTTAAAGGTTTACCAGGTTTAATCGCAACAGTATTAATATAAATTTTACCTCCTAATTCTTCTAAAATCTTCTCAATATAATCATAATCTCCCACGGATACGCCGCCGGTTGAAAGAACAACATCAGCACAATTAATTCCCTCCATAATTTTCTGTTTAATTATCTCTTTTTCATCCTTAACAATACCTAAATTAATTGGCACACCACCTTGTTTAAGAATAAAAGATTTTAGAGCATATTGATTAGAATCAATAATTTGTCCAGGTTGTAAGGTTTGAGAAGGGGAAATTAACTCATTTCCTGTGGATAAAATGGCTATCTGAGGACGACGATAGACCCTAACTTGAGAACATTGTGCCGTTGCCAAAACAGCTATTTCTGCTTCATTAATCTTGATTCCTGGAGACAATAAAGTATCATTTGCGTGATAAAAAGCCCCTCGTTTTCTAACAAATTGTCCCAGGTATTTAGGGGGTTCTAAAATTGTCACCTTGTTTCCTTCCTTACGGGTATTTTCCTGCATAATAATGGTATCAACCCCATTAGGTAACATTCCCCCCGTAAAAATACGACAAGCTTCACCGGATCTCAGAGATATTTTAGGGTTAATTCCTGCGGGAATTTCGGTCACAATATCTAGGGTAATATACTTATTCGGCTCCCCTTGACTCATATCTTCAAATCGTACCCCATAACCGTCCATAGCAGAATTATCCCAATAAGGAAAATCATGCGGACTGGTAATCGGTTGGGCTAAAATTCTTCCTGTGGCTTCATCTAAAGAAATAGTTTCACTGTCGGTTAAAACATCAACTAGCTGTAAAATAATCCTTTGGGCTTCTTGAGAAGAAATCATGGGCATAATAGTTTGATTGTACTTAAAACAGTTCCCCCATTTAATTTTAAACTGTTATATTGTTAAAACAAAAAATGTGTTAGAAGAGTGGTAATAGGGATAGAAAGATGTCATGGGTCAATCCAAAGACAAAAGCATTAACCAAATAGAAAGATTATTAACTCGCTATGGTTTTGAAGTTAAACAAGTGACCATTCCTGAGTTAATTGAAACATGGTTAGCGTCTTATTCCGTTTATTGGATTCGTCTCGCAATTGTGGAAGCTTTATACCAAGGTCGTTATAAAGCGGTGTCTGTGGAACATATTTTGGCACTCTGGAAACGACTTGGCCATCCTGTCTATCACTTTACATATGAATTTGAAAGATTGATCACTCGTCATCTTTTTGTTGAAGAGACAACCAACCACAAGGAAACTTTAGAAGAATCCCTTCCCGTTGACAACTCCCTAGAAGTGACTCCCAAAAATACAGTCACCTTAACTCCCATTCAAGAATTAGTTAAAAAGATAGTCATCCCTGTTTCTATTGCTGCCAACAAATTATCAACAAAACCTGACACAAAAGAGTCATACCATGATTCCACCATAGAAAGCTTAACAACAGAAGACCATCACAGCGAGACACAAGAAATAGACACATCTATATCACTGATTAAGCAAACACCCGCTATAGAGACAGAAAAACCCCGCCGTTCTATTGATCAATTTGTCCCTCCTTCTGATTCATCAGATTTTTATAGTAAACTGAGGGCAGTCGCTCATCAAACACTAGAAGAAGATGGGGAGAATTAAGAATTAAGAATTTAGAATTTAGAATTGGTCACAGATAAAGGATAATTGAGAATGAAGAATGGATAAACCATCATGATTCAATCAATTACTTATCTCAACACTGACCAAATTGATAAAGAGAAAGCTTTATTATTAGTGGACGCTAGTATTCAAGCTTATAATGCTTACAATAAGCTTCAAGGTCCGGTATCTGTTTGTAATAGCGACAGGATTAAGTCTCCAACAGGATACGAGCATATTGCTTCTTGGAAAGGGGTTGATGCTGTTTTTAATGAAGATAAAACTGTTGAATATTATGGGCTTGTTTTTCGCTCAGAAAATGCCCCTTATACCTATATTTTTTCTTTTCGAGGAACGGATTCCACTGAAGATTTATTAGATGATTTCGGCTACGATCCAACTGAGTTTTTTCCTTATGATAAAAGTGCCTCAGTTCCCTCTGATGTTCGCGTTGAATCAGGGTTTTATCGTATTTATTCTGATGATGATCCGGCTACCAATACCGACTCCATGCAAAAACAGTTGTTTACCCTAATTGATCAATATCACAACTCTGATAAACCTATTGATCAACTATATATTACTGGTCATAGTTTAGGGGCAGCCTTAACTGCATTATTCACCCTAGATATGGCTTTATCTCGACCGAATATTAATACCTCAAATTATAATTATGCTTCTCCTCGCGTAGGTAATCAAGCTTTTGTTGAATTTTATGAACAACAACTTCCTCAAAAGGACGAAAAGACTCGAACCATTCGCATTCAAAACACTCGTGATAAAGTTCCTTGTGTTCCTTTAAGAGACCAAAGATATCAACATTTATCTTACGCTTATCTTATCGATTTTCATAAAGATGCTTGGTTTGGGTTTGACTTGAATTTTGTTGCAGACAATCACGATATCCATAGCTATCAAAAGGTTTTAGAATGTGCTTTTGAAAGTGAAACAGGAGTTTGTATTAATCATCATCTTCTGGTTACAAGTCATTATTTTACTATGAAAAAGGGTAATCTTACTCGCAAAACTAAAAAGCAAAAAGTCAACTCCCAACAGCCTAACCCCTCTCAGGTTTGTGGTTGGTGGTAATAATTTTAATTCTAACGACTTAATATCAATTATTGTAACCACTTTTCAGGGTAAAAAAGTGTTAAGTGGTTACGAATAAATCAGATATCTTACTAATTAAAAGGATTAATAATAGTCAGTTTTCTATTGATAATTAAGCCATCTTGCATATCTTCAGAATATATAATATTTGACCCCGTTGATAATGCACAAGAGATAATTAAACTATCCCAAAATGAAATATTATATTGAGTACGAAGATGTGAACCAGTTTCCAAAATGTTAACATTAAATGAAACAACTTGATATTTACGATAAAATGAACTCACTAAATTTAAGATACTTTGTTTATCAAGTTTATGTTTTTTAAGCAAATTACAACAAACCTCATTAATGACTTGTGTGCTAATGATGATGGATTTTTCTTTTATTAACTGTTTCGCCACTACTCTTTTGGTTTCTTCTTTTTTATCAGTTGAGAAACCATAAAGCCAAATGTTAGAATCAATAAAACAGATATTATTATTTATTTCTTTCATAAATATCTCCCCGCTTCATCAATTCTAAATCATCAACACGAATAGTATTTTCTAATAAGTAGTCAACCATATCAATTTCAGTCTCATTTCTATCAGTTTTGTTTTCAGCTTTCAATGCTTCTACCATAGTTTGTATCTCTTTAATTTGTTCTGGTGTTAATCCTTCAACATTAATATTTTGTGTCATAATCAATCTTTATAAGGTTTGACTTTATTACATCGTATTTGCCTTTTATATAGTAGATGCAAATACTTGTATCTAGCAAATATCCATTCATAATTCTTCAATTTGGCGATCGGTATTTCGACTATTACGAAGTTCCTGAATAATTTGCTCTGCCGATAGATCGGACTCCCAAGCACCAAAAGCGTTTTTGATGGTATTGGGATTTTGTTGGAGATTTTTTCTAATGGATTGAGTGAGTCTCTCTATCAAGTCTAATTTCCAGCTTGTATGAAGACTTTCGAGCAATCCCCAATAACTATTTAATATGCGTGAATTAGATGTTTTCATCTCAAAATAGAGCGATCGCCTGTTTAACTATTGCGCTACAGTAAGAGTTCTCAAAATAGAACGATCGCCTGTTTAACTGTTGCGCTACAGTAACAGTCCTCAAAATAGAATGATCGCCTGTTTAACTATTGCGCTAAGGGAACAGTCCTCAAAATTGAGCGATCACCTTTCTAACTGTTGCGCTACAGTAACAGTCCTCAAAATTGAGCGATCGCCTGATCGTATCAATTGCGGACAGGGTATTTGACACAAACCAGTTGCTTTGTGCTAAGATACTTTATAGTAAACGCCGTTCACTCTTAAAGATGTTAAAAGCAGTTAAATTACGGTTATACCCCAACAAAGAACAACAGCAACACCTAGAGCAAAGCTTTGGTAATTGCCGTTGGCTTTGGAATTATTGCCTTAATTTGATGAATCAAACATATTTGGATACAGGAAAGGGTTTATCAGGATATGAAGTCAAAAAGTTAATTCCTCAACTCAAAAAAGAATATGAATGGTTATCTAAGGCTTATTCTTCTTGCTTACAGCAAGTGTGTTTGAATCTAGGTGTAGCCTTTAATAACTTTTTTGAGAAACGGGCTAACTATCCGAGATTTAAGTCTAAACATGGTAAGCAGTCGATTCAATACCATCAAAATGTTAAGGTTTTTGGTGATTACTTACAAATCCCCAAAATAGGAGATGTTAAAGCCGTTATTCATCGTCCCATTGAAGGAAAAATTAAGACCGTTACCATCTCAAAAAATTATTCAGGACAATATTTTGCCTCTGTATTATTTGATGATGGTAAGGAAAAACCTAAGGCCAGTACAGAGGGAAAAAGTATAGGAATTGATGTAGGCTTAACCCATTTTGCCATTACTTCCGAGGGAAGTAAGTATGCTAATCCGAGATTTTT
>JBFRWG010000116.1:0-37995 GCA_051439445.1 Crocosphaera sp. | reverse complement strand
AGCTTACTCTTCTTGCTTACAGCAAGTGTGTTTGAATCTAGGTGTAGCCTTTAATAACTTTTTTGAGAAACGGGCTAAATATCCGAGATTTAAGTCAAAAAACCGTAAGCAATCGATTCAATATCCTCAAAATGTTAAGGTCTTTGATGATTACTTACAAATCCCAAAAATAGGAGAGGTTAAAGCAGTTATTCATCGTCCGATTGAGGGAAAGATTAAAACCGTTACCGTCTCAAAAAATTGTTCGGGACAATACTTTGCCTCTGTATTATTTGAGGATGGTAAGGAAAAGCCTAAGCCCAGTACAGAGGGAAAAAGTATAGGAATTGATGTAGGCTTAACCCATTTTGCTATTACCAGTGATGGAAGTAAGTATGCCAATCCTAGATTTTTAACCCAACATGAAAAGAATTTAAAACAGAAACAACAGCAACTTTCAAGAAAGCAAGAGGGGTCTAATAACCGCAATAAAGCGAGAAAGAAAGTAGCTAGAATCCACAGTAAAATAACTAACTGTCGTGAGGATTTTCTTCATAAGCTATCTCGTAGAATAGTTGACGAAAACCAAGTCATTATTGTGGAAAATCTAGCGGTTAAAAACATGATGCAAAATCAGAAACTAGCCAAAGCCATTCATCAAGTAGGTTGGGGAATGTTTATGACGATGCTCAAATATAAGGCAGAACAAGAAGGGAAAGTTTATCAAGAAGTGGATAGATTTTTTCCGAGTTCAAAAACTTGTCATGTTTGCTTAAATCAAGTGGGAAGTTTACCACTTGATGTCAGAACATGGACTTGTGAAAACTGCCAGACAACCCATGACAGGGACGTTAACGCTGCCATCAACCTCAGAGATGAGGGACTACGAATACTACAGACCTCTGGAACGGGGGACAAAGCTTATCGCCCAGATATAAGACGGAGTAGAGGAGGACGTAAGAAATCCACTGTTCCGCTATCTGTTGGGTAAGAAGCCTACGCTGTACCGATAGGTCAGCGTAGGTAGTTCACAGTCGTATAAATTAAGTTATGCGACACTTAAGCAAAAAAAAACCCCTACATTTAGCAGGGGACTTGAAATACAGGTTTGGTATTAAATTTTATTTCTTCTTAGATTTAGCTAATTTACGTTTGAAGCTTGTTCCAACTCCAAAGGTTGCTAACATACCTAATCCAATAATAGTTGAAGGTTCAGGAATACCAACTCTGGTTCCATCAGGTAATATGCCGGTAAATGACTCAAAACTATCTAGTTGTTCTTGAGTAAGATTAGATCCTGTTAAATCTGTGTTACTAAAATTAGCTCCCATAAAGTCAACATCAGTAAAATCAGCATTTACAAATGTACTATTAGTTGCTCTAGTATTTTGGAAAGATGATCCTACAAAATTAGTAAAAAAATCGACATTTTCTAATGAAGCATTGCTAAAATCTACTTCTGTTAAATCATTGGAAATAAATTCAGAATCTTCAATAGTAGCAAAGGCAAAATTAGATCCTGTAAAAATATTTTCTCTAAATAGTGTATTTCTAATTGTGGAATTTTCAAAATTAGCATTGGTAAAATCGTTCTCAACAAAATCTCTAATACCAATAAGAGCAAATTGAAATATAGCTTCTGTAAAGTTATTATTTCCAACTCTATCACCTAAAATTCTTGATAGTAGAAAATCAGTTCTAGTAAGATTTGATTCTGAGAGAGAGAATATATCAACAGGAGCAAATGAAAAATTTGCATTAGATAAATCACAATTAAAACAAAAACCAGTATTTAAAAGTTCATCTACATCTGATTGAATAAAAGCTTGTGCTGTAGAAGATAAAGCTAGAGTAGTTATACTAACAGTAGTAGTTATAACAAAAGATTTTAAGTTCATTTTTACTCCTTAACAGCAAAATTTTTAGGAAACTATCTATAAAATAATATATAAACAAACAAAAAAACAGTTTAATAAATGTAATTTACTATTAATAATATAGATTTATTTCTATGCAATGAATTTATATAATGGAACTTTAGTTAGAATTTAAACTTAATCTTGGGCTAATATAGACAAGATGGTGCGACTCGTTCAGTTAGAAAGCCTGATATAACAGAGGTCTAATATATTAGCTATAGAAAATATCTGTTTTCGATATCACTTTAAACCCTTTATGATCTATGAGAACGCTAGTTCTCACGATCTATTTTATTTACAAGATTAGAATACAGCAATTCAAGCCAAAAACTCCACCAAAGCCGTTAACCTTTCCCAAGCAGCCCCACTTTCAAGAATATCTTTAACTGTTTCTACTCCCTTTTGATGATCTCCCCAAGGAACAATATTACCCACCTGCAAAGCCAAAGACCCATTTAAAACCACAGCATCCTGTTGCGCTTGAGTTCCCTTACCCTGCAAAACATTAGTCAAAATCGTAGCATTTTCTTCCACATTACCCCCTTTTAAAGCCGTCAAAGAAGCAGAAATTAACCCCAACCTTTCAGGGTTCACTTCCGTTAAACTAACCTGTCCCTCCTTCAATAAAGCGATATCTGTTATATCCCCTAACCCGGCCTCATCTAACGTTTCTCGACCGTGTAACACCATCCCTTGCGCAATGCTTAATTGATTTAACGCTTCAGCCATAGGTTCAATAAACGAAGGCGCATAAACCCCAATAATTTGACCCGTGGGACGCAAAGGGTTCACCAAAGGACCCAATAAATTAAAAATAGTCCGTACCTTCAACGTTTTCCGTAAGGGAGCCACGTGCCTCATGGCAGGGTGCCAACCTGGAGCAAAGAGAAACGTAATACCCACCTCATCTAACGCGGCTGACACCTTTTCTGGAGGGGCTGAGAGTTTAACCCCCAAATACTCTAAAACATCAGCTGACCCCACCTTACTAGAAGCAGAACGATTTCCATGTTTCGCCACTTTTACCCCAGCGGCTGCTGCCACAAAGGCCACAGCAGTAGAAATATTAAACGTAGATGCCCCATCTCCTCCGGTTCCACAGGTATCAATGACCGGTTGTGAATGGGAAACAGGGGTTTCTTGCACTGACTGTTGTTGCAGGACTTGGGCCATACCCGCTAATTCCTCAGCGGATACCCCTTTGGCTTGAATCGCTGCTAAAATAGCTCCAGACAGCACTGGAGAAATAGTTTCATTTAACCACCCTTGCATCAATTGAGAGGCTTGGGTTTGGGATAAAGACTGGCGATCGAGGAGTTGTTGCAGTAAGTTGGGCCATAGTGTTGAGGGGTCTTGCGTTACCATCTTTATAACTCCAGGGGACTCCCGTTATAGGTCAGGGGGATGTATCGAGTCGTAGGCGAGTACCCCCGAACCCTTAACGGGAGGCGTGCCGTATAAACGCCTGGGGTTTCCCCAGGCGACAGGCACTCAGTAAGGTCGTTCAACAAATGAACTGAGCAGAGCGAATCCTTATTCAAAAGCATGATTATACCCGTCGTTACGATGAATATGTGTTAAATATTTAGGATGAACATCAAACTTTTTGTCATTTCATTTATCATTTATCATTCGTTTGGAAGTAGGCTTGAAACCTCTCCCAAACTTCTTTCTCCCTGAAGGGAGAGGCTTGAAACCAAAATGAAAGATGTTTAATGTTCAATGTTCAATGTTTGGTCACTCAAACGATTTTGACTTCTCCTGGCCTTAAAAAGAGCGAGGATTGTGAACTACCCACGCCAAATCGAAGATTATGGCGTTGGCTTCCTACCCAATCGACAGCTTTCTGCTCTTCGGAGCAGCGAGTCTCACATCAAGGCGATAGGCTTTGCCCCTTGTCCCAAAGGTCAGAGTACACGGTTAATCAAATTTTCGGATGTATATAGCTTGGTTGTCGCTATTTACTTGCCGTGTCAAGCCCCTTGATCATATCACAAACCCTGTCGGCGATTCATCCGACGCTGATTGTTTCAGCGATTGTTAAACTCCGCAGACAATACAGCGTCGGGCTTCTCGCGGCAGACAGCTAAACGTTAAGCCTTGACGGGCTGAAGCTCCGTCAGGGCTTGTTTATAACATAATTAATGACTATGTTATTGGGGAACACTCAAAAATTCCCTAACTGCCTTGACTAGATGTCTAGCTGTACAGCTACTTGATATGATTAGTGCTGGCTGAGTTTTTCATCTGCGGAAAGCACCTTTTGATTTTATCACCATCAAGGACTAGTCACAACACGATAAAATAAAAACAAGTAATTCCTCTTCAACTTAGGTTGGTTATGTAGCAGTGCATAGAATATGGATGAACATATCGATCAATTTGACCCTTCCTATCTCGTTACCTTAGATGAGATTTATCACTCTCATTGGGCTGCAGAAAAAAAGCAACGCATTGCTTTCTTAAAAGACATCATTAACTATATTTGGCCCAAAGGACATCCCACTCAATTTATACAAGTGACTGGGACGAATGGCAAAGGCTCAGTTTCTTATTATCTTGAATTAGGCTTAACCTCTGTTAGTCGTAGTGGTTCTTGGACTGGCCCCCATCTGTTTGATTATGCAGAACGATTTCATATCAATGGTCAACAAGTTAGTCACGATGATATTGTTCAAGGTCACAGCAAAATTAAAGAATTTTATGAACAATTTAAGGAAGAAAAATATATTAATGCCACTCTAAGTTTTGCTGAAATTGGTATTTTAATCACACTGTATCTATTTCAACAATATCAAGTTCAGTGGGGCATTATGGAAGTAGGGTGTGGGGGACGCTATACTCCTTTAATGGCCTTGGATGTGGTCGCTTGTATCCTCACTAATGTGGGCAATGATCACTCTCAGTCTTTGGGTTCGGAACTTTGGCAAAGAGCGATGGATAAAGCTGGGATTGCTAGGCCAGGAGTTCCTTTTTTTACAGCAGAAATGGATGCGGCTTTACCCTATGTTTTAAAAACCGCAGAATATCAAGGTGCTAATATCATACAAATCACCGATGTTATGGTTGAAGAAATCCGTAAAATCCAGCCACAAGCTCCTAAATTTAAGTTACGTAATATGGGCTTGGCGACTACAGTTCTTCGTTATTTCTATCCCGATCTTTCTATCTATAATCTACTGGACTGCATATTATCAAAATTGCCTGGACGTTTCGCTAATATTGCCCCTAATGTTATTATCGATGTTGCCCATAATCAAGATAAAATTTATCGTTTAGTCCAAGAATTAACCGTAACTTATCCTGAGCAGAAATTTTGTTTTTTGATTGGTTTAACTCGTCAAAGAAATGTCCGTAAAGTGTTTGCTCCAATTCTAAAAATTGCTAAAAAAATTACGATTACCAGTGCTTCTTATGCAGGTCAAGATCCTGATTGTTTAGCAGAACAATTACGTCTTGATTTTGCTAATATTTTTGTTGAAATTGAACCCCAAAAAGCCTATCAACAAGCTTTGCAAGACTTAGAGAAAGATGATATGTTAGTCCTAACAGGATCAGCTTATATGATCGATCAAGCGATTAATCCTAATCCTTATATTCGTCATCTTAATGCGACTTATGGCTGGCGTAATCAGGGGAAATCTTAATATTATGAGAGTTTAATGATATGAGCAATACACATGATTCTAAGATTGTCAAGGGCAGTTCATAAAACGTAAAAAATACTTCTTAAAATGTTACAAACTTGCGAGTAGATAAAGGGAGAAACGAGAACAGTTTCTCAGTCTTTTTAACGGAATTTAGAGTTTCTTTCATGATTAAAAAGTTTGTAAATAGAGCGATTCCACAACCCTACCTGATAAAGAGAGTAACACGAAAATAACCAAAATGCAAATATCAGGCAAAATGAGTCAAAATCAGCAAAAAATTTTTAATTGTTAACTTGTGTAAAAAAGGGGAATTGATATAAAAATCAAATATTTAGTTTTTTAAAAATAAACAGAGATTATCTTTTTTAGCCGTTTGCTCAATTTACAAAATTAACACACTCCGACGACTATAAATGGGTGGGAGTGTATTAATTTTGTCTTCCTAGAAGAAACTGAGACGATAGCCACGATGTTGATAGTTACCCCCAGAAGCCAGAGAAAAATTAGACTGTAAGGTGAGAACAAAATCTCGGTTAGGTTCAATAGCAATCACCGTTGCTTCCCCACCTCCGATGATGCCAGCTTCAGGTAAACCCCATCCAGCCAGGGTTCCTACCGCAGCACCGGCTAACACTTCTAAGGCATCAATACGGCGATCGCCTGTTACCCCAGCAATAATGGCAGCAGCACCGGCTCCGGCCACCGTACCCCCCAAAATTTCTCCCACACTCGCCCCTTCTTGTATGGTTTGGGTCCGATTCACGACGGGAGAAGTAGCATTAAAGGGATAAGGTTGACCATTAATAATGATTTCACGAGCAATAAATTGAGAGCCTCCATTCACGGGGCGAATTTCTCCATTAACTTCACTCCCTGCCGGAATCAAAACGTTACGATTACTATCACGAATGGTTGCGGCGGTTCTTAAGGTGATAGCTAGGGTTTCGTCGGGACTGACTAAAATTCTTTCTCCCTGCTCAAAGCGCATCGGAATACGAGTTCCTGCGGGAATGGTAACACTGGTGTTGACGGGAAAAGAGGTTTGTGGCGGCTGTGGTAATAATTGCGCTGTAGCGGGTTTGAGGCTATAAAATGGGGAAAGGGCAGTTATTCCCATTAATACAGCGATCGCACTGGCCATTCCTGATTTACCATAGTTTAAGTTCAACATAATACACCCACCTTGGTAACACATCACTTAATTGATGTTTAATTTATCCTTGACTTCATCATAAGACAGTGACTCATAGGATGTCAGTCCCATATTTTTTCTGTCAAGTTTCCTATAATTTCCATGTTAGGGGAGGGTGGAGAATGGAGAATGGATAATGGAGAATGGAGAATGGAGAATGGAGAATGGATAATAGAGAATAGGGATATAAATCTTAATTGCTAGCTTATTCCTGATAATCGCTATTAATGCTAACCTTAAGGGTATTTTCGTCTATTTCTAAATAGAGGATGTTAGGACGACAACAAACTTGACAGTCTTCGATATAAGATTGATAGTTACCAGCACTAATATCGACAAAAGTTGTATTAGATTCTCCACAAAATGCACAAGTATATTCTGCTGTCATTTCCATGATAAATCATACCTAATTTATGAATTTAATTCTAGTATAGCGTTCCTAAAATAAGCATCCTGATTGTTACAGTCTAGTATCCATGAATAATGGATAATTGATAATTAATTCATTTAACAAAAATGTTTTTCATTTCTCAAGCTTCTTTAACAACTTGGATCATCTGGATCATGTTGAATCTTTTATATCCTACTTATATTTTTGCCTTTGTTTTAACCATTATTTTGCCCAATATTGCTGCAATTTTATGGGCATAATTTTTCTTATTTACTGCCCCTCTTTAGTCCTAATTTTTCTTTTTAATGTTGCGATTTATAGCTTTATATTTTGGATGATTTCTTTATGTTGTAGTTTTTTAATTGATAAATTACCTTATTTTTCTTTAAGAGTTATTACTCTAATCATTATCTTTATTATCTTTTTAAAACCTACTTTTTCACCCATTTATGGTTCAGTGTCTGCCTTTAGAGAAGGTAAACTTTCCGGAAAAAACTTATGGCAATAGTATAAAACAACTAATACAAATTAGTTTGATAAATTACCATTTTTTTCTAATAACTTTGTGAAAGAATAAGCATCTACTGGAGGAGAAAAACAATAACCTTGCCCCCATTGATAATCTAATTTTTTAAGGTATTCCATTTGTTCTATTTCTTCAATTCCTTCGGCAATTAATTCTAAATTCAATTCATGGCCTAAAGTTGCCATAATGCGAACAATTGCATCATTTTTATTAGCTTTTCCTAGATGACGGATAAAAGCACGATCAATTTTTACACTATTTAAAGGAAACTGATGTAAATAACTCAAAGAAGAATATCCCGTGCCAAAATCATCAAGACAAATTTGAATCCCTATCTGTTGTAATTCCGATAGAACTGTGAGGACAGTATGAGAATTTTCGAGAAATACGGTTTCAGTTACTTCTATTTTTAAATATTGTTTTTCGAGTTTCGTTTCTCTAACAAGTTCAACAATTTTATCCTTCAAATTATCATCAGAGAACTGTTTTGGCGAGAGATTTACACTAATAAACTGAGGGGCCTTTTCTTGAAAATGTTGTTGCCATTGATAAAGTTGTTGACAAGCAGATTTGAGAACCCAACGATCAATCTCTAAAATCAAGCCAGTTTCCTCAGCTAGGGGGATAAAATCATTAGGGGGAATCATCGGTTTTCCTGGGGTTTGCCAACGGACTAAGGCCTCAGCACCGACGATTTTTTGACTGTTTAGGGAAACAATAGGTTGATAATAAACCACTAATTCTTCACGCCGTATCGCTTGACGCAAATCGCTTTCTAAATGTAACTCTTTAAGGGCGCAAAAGTGCATATTACGATCAAAAATTTCATGACAGGCTGTACCGCGTCCTTTTGCATAGTACATAGCGGTATCCGCATCCCGTAACATCTGTTGGGGATGATGATAATGATCATCACTGAGGGTAATACCAATGCTTGCAGAAATAAACATCTTGCGATTGTTTAAGATCAAAGGTTCTTTGAGAGCTTGATGAATCCTTTCGGCAACAATCAACGCTTCTTGTGGATTTTGGATATCTTTTAACACAAAAACAAACTCATCTCCCCCAAACCGTACCAATAAGTCTCCTTCTCGATGACACTGTTGTAAACGTTTAGCTGCTTGTTTGAGGAGTTCATCCCCGATTAAATGTCCTAAGCTATCATTAACCACTTTAAAGCGATCTAAGTCCAAAAAGAGGAGGGCAAAGTGATCTTCTTTCCGTCGTGTTTTTTGAGACATCAGGTGTTGCAAATGTTGTAGCAGGGCCGAACGATTCGCTAAACCAGTTAATTTATCATGATAAGCGTCATATCGCAGTTTTTCAGAGCTTTGATGGCGTTCCGTAATATCATGACAGTTAATGACAAATCCAGCCACGGCCGGATCGTTTTGGAGATTTTTGGCGATCGCTTCTAACATGATCCAGTTATGGTAAGCGGTGCGAACCCGAAACTCTCCAAGGGAAAGACAGGCGTTAGGTTTCTCCCTCAGTTCCCTAAAAATCCCCATCACTTCTTCTTTTTCTTCTGGATCAATCCAATCAAAAAACAATTGTTCCAACATCGTAGAGGGAGAGTATCCTAAAATGCGTTCCACAGAGGGACTAATATAGGTTAGGTGACCCGTGGATGAGACAATGAGAATGATATCGGTGGCGTTTTCGATCAAGGCCCGAAACCGTTGTTCACTCTGTCTGAGGGCCGCTTCTGCTTTTTCTCGTTCTCGTTGAGCTTCTTGTTGTTGTCGACGGAGGGCAAATTCTTCTAGCGATCGCTGTAAAACAGTAGGTAAGCGAAAGAGACGATCTTTGAGGATATAGTCTGTCATTCCCGCTTTTATACATTCAACTGCCCCTTCTTCTCCTAAATTTCCTGTCACTAAGATAAAAGGAATTCTTTGCTGTGATTGTTTTAGTATGTTCAGAGCTGTCAACCCATTAAAATCCGGAAGACGATAGTCGGCTAAGACTGCATCATAGGTTTGGTGTTGCAGTTTTTGTTGATAAATCCCTGCGGTATCGGCCACTTCATAGGTAAATTCAACTTGAGCATTAGAGAGGGAGAGAAGGATTAATTCTACATCTTCAGGTACATCTTCCACTAACAATAGACGCAATGGGGTTTTAATTTCACTGTTAGACGACACTGAGTTAGAAACTTCTGGATACATAAATTCTCGCTCTCTTAATAATTAGGATTTTTAGAAGATTAAGGTTGAAAATTGTAATTTAGCTTAATTTAAAGGTTAAGGACGCTTGTGACAAAAAAATTTAATCTGTAATACTCTCAATATATCAGTTTTTAGTTATGTTTACTTAAACCAAAATTTTCTTAAAACTCTCGTCTTAACTTTTGTAAAATTTTGCTCCGTTTAGCTCAAAACCCTTAGAGCAAGGGAGGTTCATTGAACATCATCCAGTAACAACCAATTTGTTGAATCGTTTTTCTAAATTTTTCGCTGTCGACGGGTTTAATAATGTAACTATTTACCCCTAAATTATAACAAGCTTGTAAGTCTTTGTCTTCTGCCGAAGAGGTCATAACTACCACGACTAACTGTTTAGTTTTAGAGTCGTTTCGTATTGCTTCTAATACTTGAATACCGTTGATTTTAGGTAATTGTAAATCTAATAAAACCAGCCGAGGAAGTTGAACAGTTACAGCAGAGTCTGCTGAACCAAATAAATAGTCAAGGGCTTTTTTTCCATCTTCAGCAATATCAATTTGATTAGAAAACTGATAATTTACTAATGCTAATTGAATCAATTCACGATCATTAAGATCGTCTTCTACTAATAGCATTCTTGTTGCCTTTCCTGTAGTCATAGTGTTTTTGGTTAGATAATGGAACTGGTGAATATAAATAACTTAAAATTTTTTTAAACTTTTCTAGATTTAAAGGTAAACCCGATATACTTAACGGTGATAAACATCACAAGATCCTAGAGTTTTCACGGACATACCCTTAGCTTAAAGGACAAAATACACAACTAAAATCAGTATTTTAACGGATTCCTAGATTTTTTTTATCAGGAATTCAGTGTTCATACGGAGGAAACCCTTAATTATAAAAAGTTTAGTTAACTGATGTTTTTGAATTGCCTATTGCTTAATTCCTGAATTATGAGATTTTCATTTACTTTCTTTTTTTCTCTACAAATTTCTTTTAATCAATGTCTAAATAATCAATCTTTTTTGCTCATTAATCTGCTATCAATAAGCCTATTAATAGCCTTTTTTTCTGGATTAATTTTTAATAAATTATGGAGATTAACAAAAAGGAAACATAGTGATTTTCAAGGAGAAAAAATAGAAGAAAATTTTATCAAAATTTTTAATCATACCTTTCAATTTATCGGCTTATTGGACTTAGAGGGCAACCTTCTCGCTGCCAATGCAACGGCTTTAAATTGTGTGGGAGTTAAAGAAGAACAAGTTATCGGTCAACCCTTTTGGGAAACTCCTTGGTGGAGTCACTCTTCTCAATATCAAACTCAGTTAAAAGAAAGTATTCAAGCAGCAGCAACAGGTAAAATAATTCGCTTTCAAGCCACACATTTTGACAAAAATAATCAGAAAATTTATGTTGATTTTTCTCTGAAACCAGTTAAAAATGAAAGAGGAGAAATTATTTTTTTAATTCCCGAAGGAAGAGATATTACTGAAATCAAAGAAACTGAAAAAAAACTCCAGAAAAGTCAAGCAGAATTGCAAGCTATTTTAAATATTATTCCTGATTTATTTTTTCGTATGGATGCTGAGGCTATTATACTAGAATATAGAGGTTCTTCTCGCTCTGAAATCTACGTTTCTCCAGAGATTTTCTTAGGAAAATCCATGTTACAAATGTTACCTCATCCTGTTGCTAAACAGTGGGAAAAAGCCATTAATAAAGTCCTAAAATCAAAAACCTTAATTTCTCTAGAATACAGTTTAACTATGGCCACAGGAGAAGAATATTACGAAGGGAGATTAGTTCCTTTTTCTAAGAACCAAATCATTGCCATTGTTCGTAATATAACTGAAGCGAGACAAGCAGAAATTGAGCTAAAAAAATCTCAAACTTTTTTACAAACTATTATTGACTATTTACCAGTTGCTCTTTTTGTTAAAGATGGAAAAGCTAAAAAATTCGGTCAATTATTATTAGTCAATAAAGCTTGTGAGGATATCTTTGGATTAGTTTCTTCTAAAGTGATTGCTAAAACAGCTCATGATTTATTCCCTCCAGAGCAAGCTAATTTTTATGAACAAAAAGACCGAGAAGCTTTTAAACAAGGTGAGCTGATAGATATCCCAGAAGAACCCATTGATAGTTATAACAAAGGGTCACGAATAATTCATACGATCAAAGTCCCCGTTTATGATGAACACCAGCAACCAGACTATTTAGTCTGTATTACAGAGGATATTACCCAACAAAAACAAGCAGAAAAGCAACAAGAAGCCAGCGAAAATAAACTACAAGCCTTATTAAAATATTCTGCCGATATCGTTTCCATTTTCGATAGAGAAGGGCAATTAATTTATAATTCCCCAGCAGGGGAAAAAATTTATGGTTTTTCTCTTGAAGAAATGCAGCAACAAAGAACCTTTTATTTCATTCATCCAGAAGATCGGACTAGAGTAGGCAAAACTTTCTCCAAATTACTCCAAGAACCTGAAAAGACGATTACAGTTGAATATCGTTATCAAACCAAACAAGGTAACTATATCTGGATGGAAACCGTGGCTAGTAACCAACTGGATAACCCAAACATTAAGGGTATTGTAGCCAATTCCAGAGAGATTACCCAGCGAAAACAAGTCGAAACTGCTTTACGGGAGAGTGAAGAAAAATTTCGTCAATTAGCTGAAAATATTCGTGAAGTATTTTGGATTATTGATATTTCTAAGACTGATCCGACTTATCACAAAAGTATCTATGTCAGTCCTACTTATCAAAAAGTTTGGGGCCATAATCCAGAGGAACTCTATGAACATCCCATGCAATGGCTCGAAGTCATTCATCCTGAAGATCGAGAGCGGATTGAAAAAAATTTGTCCCAGAAATTGTTTCAAGGTGCGTTTGACCATGAATACCGTATTATTCGCCCCGATGGAACCCTACGCTGGATCAGGGATCGCGGGTTTCCTATCCAAAATCAATTAGGAGAATTGGTTCGTATTACAGGGTTAGCAGAAGATATTACCGAACAAAGGGTAACACAAGAAGAAATCAAACGGTTAAATAAGACATTAACCCAACAAAATCGTGATTTAGAAGAAATCGTTTCTCAACGAACTGAAGAACTGGAAATGCTGTTAAATACCTTACCTGACTTCGTTTTTGTGGTCGAACGACACACCATGAAACTGTTATTTTGTAATCAGGTATTTGCTGAGGGGATCGGGTTGAAGGAGCAAAAGGAAGTAGAAGGACAGACCATTTTTGATTGTTTTCCTGCTGAGATGGCTGACTATTTTGCCCAACAAAATGAACAGGTATTTAACTCAGGAAAAACGCTCCATATTGAACAGACCATTACCCTACCAGACGGCGATCGCTATTTTGATACCTACAAAGTCCCCCTGAGAAACCCTCAAGGTGAAATCTACGCCCTTTTAGCAACTGCCCGTGATCTGACTGAGTTGGTGAAGACAAAAAAAATCTTAATGGAGAGAAGCACTCAATTAGAAGCCACTAATCAAGAATTAGATGCTTTTTGTTATTCAGTTTCCCATGATCTGCGCGCACCTTTGCGACATATTCATGGGTTTGTCAATGCCTTAAAACAACGACTAACAGAGAGTGAAGTCTTAGAAGATGCCAAAGTCGTTCATTATTTAGACGTGATCCAAAAAAGTAGTGAAAAAATGGGTTATTTAATTGATGGATTACTCACTTTATCACGGGTGGGACGACGGGAGTTACTCTTCAATACCGTTAATCTCAATGGAGTAGTCAAAGCAGCTATTAATCTCGTTACCTTTGAGGATAATCAAATTGAATTTGTGATCGGAACTTTACCTATCATTCAGGGAGATATGGCTCTGTTGCAACAAGTTTTTGTTAATTTATTAGAGAATAGTATTAAATTTAGTCGGGGACGTAATCCCATTTTAATTAAGATTGATGTCTTAGAAAATGGGACTATTTTTGTCTCTGATAATGGGGTAGGGTTCGATATGGATTATGCCGACAAACTATTTGGGGCTTTTCAACGATTACATTCTCAAAAAGAGTTTCCAGGGACTGGTATTGGTCTTTCCATTGTCCAGCGAATTATTCACCGTCATGGTGGGAATATTTGGGCAGAAAGTCCCCCAGGAAACGGGGCAACTTTTTACATCAGTTTTCCCAATTAATCATCATTTGTAACGACATTCTTGAGCTTCACCCTGGTAAGGACATTCTACAAAAACAGTCTGCCCTTTACGGTCATCGGCCCGACAGTTAACCCATCCATTATTATTCTCGTCAACCCCTTGGCAGTCAATGGCATTGAGACTATAACCCCTAGCAAACAGACGCAATTTTTTTTCAGCCAGTTGCCTAACCTGACGACTTTTTGGATTTTCTAACAGATTACTGAGGGCAATAATAATAACAATAGTGAGGATAATACCAGCAATTAATAAATTTGTCCAATGAGTGACAGACTGTTGTTTGTTTTTCAGGTTATTCACCGTAACACCGATAAAAATCTAATTCCTTTAACAACGAAAAAGCAGCACTTTCTGATTTAGCAATGGGAGATAAACAGTCAATAACTTGTGATAATTTGTCCCCAGTTGTGGGACTTTCGAGCAAAGGAACAGTGGGAAAAACTTGAGAAAAGGCTTTGATTCTTTCTCTAGTTTTCCAAGGAAGAGAAATCAGCTTTTTTGTTTTCATTGTTTTAGAACCTGGGTTTTTTTTGAACAGTCGTATAGGGTAGATGGATAAGGGGGACAAGCTTGAAAAGCACTTGTTTCATTGGTTAAAAAATTGGAAACCGCTAGGGTAACAACTTCATTGAATCCTAAAGGGGCATGACTTTCGATAAATCTGGTCAGTAAGTGATAGGTTTCTTCCGGTATTTCAACTTCAAGAGCAATAGGAGTCTTCATGTCTTTTCCTAGTAAAAATAACAAAACAATTCAGAAAAGCCGAGTTATTTAATTCATATAATTTAGCTAAAAATCTATCATAATGCTGCCTTGATACCATTTAATAGTTTATCTATGTTAATTGATTGTATTAACTGTCAATTTCTTAGATGAGACTTATGTATATTAACATAGGATTTTAGAAAAGTGTGTAAGATTTTTGGCGGCAAAATTCGGTTAATACTTTTCCCCATTAAAGTGCTATGAGTCTATTGATTGGTTTTAGCTTGTTAAAAAACGAGATTTTTCTGGGGAAAACTTAGGAAAGATTGTGGAAAATACTCCATTAGGATGTGTAAAAGATTTGGGAAACCACTGGAGATAATTTTTGTAAATCTTGATCTAACAAATAGTTTTTGGGTACAAGAATACTAAAAAACACTGAGGAAGTTCTAACTTCTGACTTCTTTAAGAGGGTGTTGGAAAAAACTTTAAGATTTGTGAAAAAAAGAGAAGGACACCGAGAGCCCTTAGTTATGCTTGAGGCATTCGACAAAGATATTTACTATTTCAGTCAGTATAACCTAGAGAGGTTAACGAAAATAATTGGGTCTAAAACCCCGCCAAAGGGTGTGGTATAGCACGACGCATTTTATTTAGAACGTTTCCCTGTTCCCTGTTCCCTGTTCCCTTTCAGCAAAGTCTATATATCCTAACCATTTTTTGTAGTGGTATAGTTTGCGCATTCTAAATTCTAAATTCTAAATTCTAATTAACTTCGTTAACGATCGCCCAAAACTGATAAGTGGTGGGTATCTTTGCTCGTTGTTGTTATTCTTTAAAAAAGCTGGAAACAATGATTTCTCAAACATTAGAACTCGCTTACACCCTGGTTAATCAATTACTGGATGCTTTCTTAGCAGATGTTGATTTTACCTCTAAATTAACTGTGGCCTTTGGAAATAACATTGATCTCCAACTGGCCGAGTCTTTAATTGAAGGGTTTGTCACGGAAGAAACAAGTCTTTCTTCTTATGTAGAAGTTCGGGATGCAGAGGAGATTAATGGGGCAAATGGTGCGTTTGCTGCCTCTTTGAATAAGATTTTTGTCGCCAGAGAATTTGTTGAGAATAGCGACGTAGAGGCGATCGCCGATCTTTTAATAGAAGAATTAGGACATTATTTAGATTCCCAATTAAATCCTAGCGATAGTCCAGGGGATGAGGGGGATATTTTTGCTCGTCTTGTGGCAGGGGAAAGTATTGACGGAACTACGTTACAAGCTTTAAAAGCTGAAAATGACCATGCTACCGTTATCCTGGATGGAGAAGTGGTTGAAATCGAGCAAGATATTAAGACAACTGAAGTTAATACTGTATTGAATCAAATACAAAGTTACGATCTTCTGGATTTAGGACAGTTTGAAAATGTAAGAACCACACAAAATACTAACTTTTTCAATAATATCGAATTTACCGACGGATACGCAGCAAGGTTCAAAACTTATACCCCTTCCAATACCCCTTACGCTGGACTTCCTTTTAATCCATATAATGATCCGACAGATCCCTTCAAGCTAATTACTCCTACAACAATTACTCCATTGGGGGATTCCACAGCAAAAGGACTAATTATTCATACAGCTACTTCAAACAATACAATAGGAAGTCTGCCTGTTGAGCCTTGGGGATATGGCAATCTTACTAATGCATCGGTTGGTGTACAGCCATTTTTGGCCAGTATTGCTCTACCCCGAGGGACTAAACATCTCTTTGCAGAAAGGACTTTCCATGGGGCTACTCTAGATTTTGGTAATTTATCGTATGGTAATGGTGATGTTAAAGTTACCCTAGTATGGACAGGACCAGCTTCTAATGACCTCGATCTTTGGTTGGAAGATGCAATGGGGAATATTGTAGCAACTCCGACTCTCACTGGAATTGATTCGGGCAATGGTAACGATGATAACTACGAACAGATCAATTTGTCACTTGGTGGTGGATTACCTGGAAATCAAGAATATAGCGTTAAAGTAGGGGGGAATAGTCCTACTCAAGATTTTTCTCTTTTTATTACTGCTAATCCTATTTTTCGTTCAGGCCATGGTATCGGAGATGTTCATCTTGCTACTTTTGATGGTAAATATTATGACCTTCAAAGCGTAGGAGAGTTTATTCTCGTCGAATCTCTGATAGATGATTTTCAAGTTCAAGTGCGCCAAGAAATAACTCCCAATCCTAATTTGCCCAATACTTCTGCTAATGCAGCTTTTGCGACCACAATGGATGGTTTTAATGTTGTTTTTGATAGAAATGCTACTGTAGGGCAAGAAATAACAATTAACGGAACACCCATTACTGTTGCAGATGGCCAAACCTTTACTATTATTTTTAGCACAATTAGTCGTGATGGAAATAAATATACCTTTACTCATGCAGGACCTGATGCAATTATTGGTACTCCAGATGATGATGTAATAACTGCGACAGATGGTTATTGGCTTAATATCGATGTTGATCCAGCAGATTACAGAGGGACTTTGCTTCAAGGACTTTTGGGAAATGCTGATGGTAATAGCTCTAATGACTTTACCTTGCGTGATGGTACTAACTTAGGTTCTAATCCATCTGCTGCAACTATCCATACTACTTATGCCGATAGTTGGCGAATTACTCAGGAAGAGTCCCTTTTTGGAACTCCTGTATTTCAAAATTTGGAGTATCCTCTTCAATATTTCTCCTTAACGGACTTAGCAGAAGATAATCCTGAAATGGTTAACAATGGCTTTATGTTGGGTCGTGAAGCCCTTATTCCTGAAGGAAATTTTCTCAATGGTGCAGTTTTCGATTTTGTGGTAACAGGAGATGAAGAAGTTTTCCAAGATGCTAAGGAATTTGCGGATTTAGTTCTTCAAGATGATGATGGAGTAGTTCAACTAGGTAGCATTTCTGGTAGTAAATGGGAAGACTTGAATGGTAATGGTATTTGGGATAATGGGGAGAATGCTTTAGCGGGGTGGCAAATCTATGTCGATAGTATTCGTAACGGTCAATTAGATCCAGGTGAAGTGTCTACCTTTACTGATGCTAATGGTTTCTATTCTTTTGTCAATTTAGGAAGTGGTACTTATACCATAGCTGAAGTTATACAAACAGGTTATGAGCAAACTTATCCCTTAATTCCTCAAGGTAATAATTTTCATGTCGTTGATTTACAACCAGGAGAAGTGGTTGAGAATATTAATTTTGGTAATCAACCAGCAGTAGGTGAAATTCATGGTTATAAATGGAATGATATAAATGGTGATGGTGTTTGGGATGATAACGAAGAAGCTTTAGAAGGATGGACTATTTTTCTAGATGATAATAATAATGGAAAATTGGATGATGGAGAACAATTTACTGTAACAGATGCTAATGGACAATATTGGTTTACCGAGCTAGAAGCAGGAACTTATAATTTAGCAGAAATAGTTAGCGATGGTTGGCAACAAACCTCACCGAGTTCTCAATATGTGATTAATTTGAAAACAGGAGAAATTATCGGAGATCACCCAGGAATCACCGTGGTTTCTGCTCCCACAGATTCTAATAATGATGATTATTATGAAGTGGTGCTGAAACTGGATTATCAAACCGGGTTTGACTCAGCCAAATTCCTAGTTGAATATGATAAAACCCCTGAAGATTGGACTGTTAATATTGGTGATTCTGTTTCTAATAATGGTTATGGAGGAGATGGAGGAGATACCAGTAATGCAGCAGAAATGCAGATTAAAGGAGGTCAATTAGGGGTTTATAGTAATATTTTACCAGGGTATGAAAATGTTACTAACGGTGACTTAAAATTACTCAAGGTTGATAATTTTGTCACGGAACCTTCAACCGTTTTTTTCGAGGTTGAAGATGAATTTTTGGGGTGGAATAACCAACAAGGAATAAGCGGAAATCTCCAGTCTCCTTATCTCTATACCCTCAATGGTCAAGATACACTTTATGGTCCAATTAATTACGATATTTATGCAGCCTTTAATCGGGTAATTAGTAGTGCTTTTAGAAATGGTTCTGGAGTCAGTCAAGTAACCATTGAACTACCCACTTCTCATACAGTCAATTTAGAACCAGGACAAGTTGTTGAGAATATTAATTTTGGTAATCAACAAAAACCCAGTGAAATTCACGGTTATAAATGGCATGATGTAAATGGTGATGGTGTTTGGGATGATAACGAAGAAGCTTTAGAAGGATGGACTATTTATTTAGATGATAATAATAATGGAAAGTTGGATGATGGAGAACAATTTACGGTAACAGATGCTAATGGAAAATATTGGTTTACTGGACTAGAAGCAGGAACCTATAATTTAGCAGAAGTAATTACTGATGGCTGGAAACAAACCTCACCTGTTTCTGAATATGTGATTGATTTGAAAACAGGAGAAATTATCGGAGATCACCCAGGAATCAGTGTGGTTTCTGCTCCCAGAGATTTTAATAATGATGATTATTATGAAGTGGTGCTGAAACTCGATTATGATCAAGGATTTGACTCAGCAAAATTCCTAGTTGAATATGATAAAACCCCTGAAGATTGGACCGTTAATATTGGTGATTCCTTTTCTAATAATGGTTATGGAGGAGATGGAGGACATACCAGTAATGCAGCAGAAATGCAAATTAAAGCAGGTCAATTAGATGTTTATAGTAATATTTTACCAGGGTATGAAGATGCCACTGGCGGTGACTTAAAATTACTCAAGGTTGATGATTTTGTCACGGAACCTTCAACCGTTGTTTTCGAGGTTCAAGATGAATCGTTTGGGTGGAATAACCAACAAGGAACAACCGGAAATCTTCAGTCTCCTTATCTCTATACCCTCAATGGTCAAGATACACTTTATGGCCCAGTTAATTCCGATATTTACGCAGCCTTTAATCGGGTCATTGGTAGTGCTTTTAGAAATGGTTCTGGAGTCAGTCAAGTAACTATTCAACTACCAACTTCTCATACAGTCAATGTAGAACAAGGACAAATTGTTGACAATATTAATTTTGGTAATCAACAACAACCCGGTCAAATTCACGGTTATAAATGGAATGATGTGGATGGTGATGGTGTTTGGGATGATAACGAACAAGCCTTAGAAGGATGGACAATTTATTTAGATAGTAATAATAACAATCACCTAGATTTCAATGAAACCTCAACTGTCACCGATGAAAATGGGGCCTATTGGTTCACGAACTTAGATGCTGGTAGCTATACCGTAGCTGAAGCACTTCAAATAGGATATCAACAAACCTATCCCTTAATTCCTCAAGGGAATAACTCTCATACCATTGATTTACAACCTGGTCAAATCGTCGAAAACGTCAATTTTGGCAATAAAGAGTTGTCATTTCCCGTTGACCCCGAAACTGGACAACCCTATCAACCTGGTCAACTGATCGTTGAGTTTGACACTGGAATCACCGAAGCAGAAATACAACAGATCGCCTTAGCCAATGGTGCTATTGCCGTTGAAAATATTATCCCGTCAGAAAGTTCTCTAGCTAACGAGTTTAGTCAATGGCGAATCTTGAAGTTTGACCTAGCCACTGATTTAGTACCCATCAAAAATAACTTAGCCAATAACAATCAAATAAACGTCAGTTCTTTTGACCATATCGTATCCATTCAGGCACTACCGGCACTCCCTAATGATACGAATTTTAATGATCTTTGGGGTTTACATAACACTGGACAAACCGGTGGCACTGTCGATGCGGATATTGATGCACCAGAAGCTTGGTGTAAGCAAAAAGGGGATGATGATATCGTCGTTGCGGTGATTGATACTGGCATAGATTATAATCACGCAGATTTAGCTTCTAATATGTGGATCAATGCAGGTGAAATAGCAGGTGATGGCATTGATAATGATTTTAATGGTTATGTCGATGACATTTATGGTTATGACTTTTACAATACTGATAGCGATCCCTGGGATGATCATAGTCATGGAACTCATGTAGCGGGAACGATTGGTGCGGTAGGAAACAATAATTCAGGGGTGATTGGGGTTAGTCCCAATGTTAGTCTCATGGCACTCAAATCTTTTAGTGCTTTTGGAGGAGGTACTTTATCACTTGCCGCTACAGCACTCGGTTATGCTATTGATAATGGTGCTGATGTGGTTAATGCCAGTTTTCGTCTGTATAGCAACGACCCATTCTTAGAGGCGATGGTGACTGCTGCTAATAATGCAGGGGTTTTATTCGTTGCAGCAGCCGGCAACGAAAATAACAACAATGATGTTACTCCAGTTTATCCTGGTAATTACACTCAACCTAATGTTATTTCTGTAGCAGCAACCGATCATAATGACGATAAAGCTTGGTTCTCTAACTATGGTTCCACCACTGTAGATTTAGGTGCGCCGGGACAAGATATCTTGAGTACGATACCGGGAAATGGCTATGGATATAAGAGCGGTACTTCTATGGCCGCTCCCCATGTATCTGGTGCAGCAGCGTTACTATTAGCTGAAAATCCCAGTTTGACCCCGGCACAAGTTATTACTGAGTTGATGAATAATGTCGATCCAGTCCCTGGTTTAAGTGGTATTACGGTAAGCGGAGGTCGTTTAAATGTCAATAACGCTCTGATGAGTGTCGGTCCTATTGGCAATAATGCACCAGTTATCAATAACGATATTTTACAAACTGGTAAATGGCGTTTAGATGTAAGTGTTGGTGATATCAATAATCCACCCCATCATTTTGAGCTACCTGTGTTTGACGATCCCGATGGGGATGGAATGCACTACACTGCCACCCTCATTGATGGTAGTCCGTTACCAAGTTGGCTGACATTGTCTCAGGATAATGCCTTCGATAGTGATGATGATGTTATTTATTTGACGGGAACACCCCCAGCAGGTCAAACATTTCCCATCACCGTCAAACTCACTGCCACTGATTGCTGGGGTGCTAGTACGGATCATATCTTTTCAATTTACCAATATATTGATGGTTATGGCGTAGGAGATGTGCATTTTAAGACTTTTGATGGCAGAAGGTACGATATGCAAGAAGATGGTGAATTCATCTTCATTCAGTCCGATAGCGGTGATTGGCAAATTCAAACCCGTCAAGAACCTTGGGTTGGCAATCCGACTCGCGCTTCAGTTAATACTGCCTTTGCAACGGAAATGGATGGTCATACTGTCATATACGATATGTATAACCCCGCTAACCAAAAACTTGAAATTGACGGAGTTAACATCACTTTAAATACTGGTAAAACTCATAATGTTGGCAACAGTATTATTGAGCGCAACAATAACAGATATACTTTCCGGTTTGCAGGGCCAGATGGGACACTCTTTACTGGTGACGATGATCGTTTTGTTGCCACCCAAGGATCAACTCATATTAACCTTAACGTTTATCCTGCCTTTTACCGAGCCGGTCAAATGAAAGGGTTACTAGGAGATGGAGACGGTAATCCTAACAATGATTTTGTTCTTCGCGATGGCACTCAATTACCTTCTAACATCTCCTTTGCAGATATACATGAAGTGTTTGCTGAGAGTTGGCGTGTAACTCAAGCTGAATCTTTATTTGGAACGCCGATTTTTGATGATCCTAATTTTCCTATCTATTTCTCTAAAGATGATATCGATCCTCAACAATGGGAAAATGCCCTTCAAGCGGCAAGAGATGCAGGTATTCCAGAAGCAGTCATCGAAGATGTTGCTTTTGACTTTTTCTTAGGTGGAGAAGATCCAGCGTTTCTTGATGAACAAGTCGAACTATTTGAACAATCTATCACCTTAGAAATCGCTCCGACTGAAGTATCAGAAAGTGGAGATGATAATCTGATTTATACCTTCACTCGTAATGGTAATACCGATGGGATTTTAATTGTTAACTATGAAATTGGTGGTACTGCAACGATTAATGAGGATTACACTCTTAATGGTGCCTCAGGTTTAGCAGGAAATTTAGGAACGATTTCTTTTGGGGTAGGAGAAAGCAGCAAAACCTTAATTGTTGATCCCATGGCTGATGATTTACTTGAAGGGGATGAAACGGTTACGATTACCCTAGGAACAGCACCGGAATATACTATCAATACAACTGATGCGGTAGCAGGTATTATTGCTGACGATGTCAAGCAATTAAAGGTAACAATTGAGGGAATAACCTATAGTAATGTCTTAGACAGTTATGGAGATGGTTCTGTTGCCAATGGCAATTCTGTTCCTCAAGATAGCACCCAAGGAATCGTAACTTATTTTGATGATGGTAATGGAGTAAAAATTGAACACAATGCTTGGAAAGCTTGGACAGCTTTTGATACCGCAACTTACACTGTTACTCCTAATACTGTCTTACGTTTTGATTATATGAGTACAGAAGAAGGGGAAATACAAGGGATAGGATTTGATGATAATGATGATTTCTTTGATGGGACACAATACCTCTTCCAAGTATTCGGGACTCAAGTGTTTGATCAGGTTATTCAAGATTTCAATAACTATGAAATAGATCAAGGTTGGAAGTCTTATCAGATTAAGGTCGGAGAGTATTTTACAGGAACTTTTGATCGTCTCTATTTGGTTAATGATCATGATAGTGAAGACAGTTTAGGCAGTGACTCATCTTTCCGAAATATTGTCATCTTTGAAAATAATATCAACCTCAATAATCCTCCTGTTGCTAATGATGATAGTTATACCACAGATGAAGCAACAGTTATTAATGATAACTTTGTGAGCAATGATAATGATTTAGATAATGATTCATTAAACATTACTCAAATTAATGCTTCAGTCTTTACTGAAGGTGATCCCATTACCTTGGACTCACAAGCATTATTAACCATTAATAATGATGGAACCTTTAGCTACGATCCTAACGGTAAATTTGATAATTTAGAAGCAGGAGAAACTGCGACTGATAGCTTTACTTATACGATTAGTGATGGAATTGATAGTGATACAGCAACGGTTAATTTAACGATTAATGGTGTTAGTTCACCTCCCATAACCGATCAGTTAACAGTAACCCTTGACGGAACAGCTATTAGTAACGCCTTAGAACGTTATGGAGATGCTTCTGTCTTAAATGGTAATTCTCTTCCTCAAGATACGGATGATGCTGTTGTTACTTATACTGATAATGGCAATGAAGTTAAGCTTGAAAATAATGCTTGGAAATATTGGGATTTAGGTAACTATAATGTGACAGAAAATACTCATATAAGTTTACAATTCCGTAGTGAGGAGATAGGTGAATTACAAGGATTTGGTTTAGATAATAATGATAATTTGTTTGATCATCCTCATACCTTCTTTCAACTCTATGGAAGTGATACTTATGGGGCTTTAGAACAAGGATTTAATAATTATCAACCGACCAATAGCTGGCAAAATTATGAGATTAATCTTGGTCAATATTTTACAGGAAATTATGATCGCTTAGTCTTCTTTAATGATTTTGATGCTAATGATAATATAGGAGGTTCGGCCGAGTTTCGTAATGTTGTTTTATTTGAAAATGTTAACTCTCCTATTAATACTAGTCCCGTTGCTAACGATGATAGCTACACTACCGATGAAGCAACAGTTATTAATGATAATTTCGTGAGCAATGATGATGATTTAGACAATGATTCCTTAACCATTACTGAAATTAATGGCTCAATCTTTACAGAAGATACGCCTATTACCTTAGGATCAGGAGCATTATTAACCATTAATAATGATGGTTCTTTTAGCTATGATCCTAACAGTCAATTTGATAATTTAGGGGCAGAACAAACTGCTACTGATAGCTTTACTTATACGATTAGTGATGGAATTGATAGTGATATAGCAACGGTTAACCTCACCATTAATGGTATTTCTTCACCACCAGTCACCGAACAACTAACCGTAACAGTTGAGGGCATGACTCTTAGTAATACATTAGAACGTTATGGAGAGGCTTCGGTATTGAATGGCAATTCTTTACCTCAAGATACAGATGAGGCAGTCGTTACTTATTCAGATAATGGTAATGAAGTCAAACTTGAAAATAATAGCTGGAAATCTTTAGACATCACTGGTTATACTGTCACTGAGAACAGTAGTCTTAGTTTCCAATTCCGTAGTGATGAAGAAGCTGAGATACAAGGCTTGGGTTTGGATAATGACGATGATTTATTCAATGATAGCAACACCATCTTTCAACTTTATGGAACTCAAACCTTTGCTAATCAAGCTTTCAATGATTATCAAGGATTAAACGATCCCCAAGCCACTGACGGTTGGAAAGATTATACCATCAGTCTTGGTCAATATTTCACTGGAGAATACGATCGCTTAGTGTTCTTCAATGATAATGACACTGTTGATAACCTCGGTGGTGCAGCGCAGTTCCGTAATATCGTTCTCTCTGAGGTGGCTTAGTTCTGAGGGGGTGGGGGGATCAAGAATCTCCCGTTACAATCTTTGATTTAACGGGAGATTTTCACCCATAGCACCTTATCCCAATTTCCTAAAGTTTGACTACACATTCTCGTAGGGGTCAACGGCCGTTGACCCCTACAACATTTATATCTGTAGTCTAAGTTTTTGAAATTGGTATTAGAAGGTTTTGCAATTGCATCAATGTCCTAATCATAATGGGTAGTGCTATATCATCTCATGAAGTTTTGAGACTTAAGGGACGAATATTGCGGAATTACCTTAACTTTGTTGAGGTTCTTGGAAATTTTCCAACCCATCAATTATTTTAGCTGAGATAATCTTATCTTTATTGGTGAGACTTTCTAAGACTTCTTTCCCTTCAACCAGATAGCCAAAGACAGAATAACGACCATCCATTAAATTAAAGCCAGGAGGGGTTAATTCACTGTCAAACTTAAAGAAGAAAAATTGCGATGATCCCCCATTAGGATCAAGACTGGGACGAGCTAAGGCCACAGTTCCATAGGCGTTAAAAGGAAGGGCGAGATCCGGTAAATAAATGCCCACATCTTCAAGGGTAAACTCATAGATAGGTTCTTCCTCTCCTTTAACCAAGACTTCTATGGGAATCGCCCGATATTCCTCTGTTTCGGGGTCAATAAACCCTTCTTCTTCTCCTGGGGGATTACCGGTTTGGATGGCAAAACTATCCTCTAAGTCAATGAAGGGTAAACCGTCATAAAAACCCCGTTGCACCAGATCCACAAAGTTCCCTGCATTCACCGGCGCACTATAACCATCTACCACAACGGTTAAAGTGCCTTGGGTGGTTTCAATGTCGACGGTTGCTCGTCCTTTTAACTGAGGTAGGTTAGCATATTCGGCCGGCACTTCAAAGGGAAATCCCTCTACCATCAAGGCTTCAATATCACTGATATTATCAAGAATAGCCCTTCTGGTCAGCCAAACGGCTTCTCTATCTTTGTTGTCAACCGCTTCTTGCAGTTCGCTGATCCCTGTCTTAACGTCTTCTAGAAGGATCTCAGCTTGGGGTTGGCGATCGCTCGGAACCCCTTCAATGATTTGATTGCTGCGTAGGGTAAGCACAAAGGAAGCATTTTTGACATCTTTAACAATGGGTGGCCAACGTTTTCCCCTGAGATGGTTAGAGATGTCTTCAATGGCTGCTTGTACTTTGCGGATGGGTTTGTTATCGATGGGTAAGGCGTACCTTAAAATCGCTCTGGGGTCTGTAATAGCGTTTCCTTGAGCAAGAACGCTAATTAAGACGGAATCGGTACTCATTTGATTCCAAGTGGCACCACAGAGACTTATGGACAGGGTAAGTGCCATAATAGCCATCAGACTTTTTTTCCACCAATGCTCAACCCCTGTGAGGAGAGGAGGCCAAAAATTTTGTTTGAGTTTCATTAACTTAAGGGGTATGATGAATGGTTCTTTTTCCTGTTCCTATTTACCACAATTTCAGGTAAAATCGATACCCCTAACTGTGTGATCATCACTTTAGTCACAAAACATGGGTTCTACATCAAAATGATTGAGAAAACTCTGCCAGTCTCTCTCAACTTGTTGCGCATAGTCAAAAGCAATTTCTTGAACTAATAATTGAAACTCCTCTTGAGCATTTTCTGTTTGTTTTGTAACTTGTTTAGCAAAGGAATAAGGAACATAGATGGGGTTAAAATCTTTATCAGCACGTGAATGGGCTGTGGCTAAAATTATTCCCCATTGTTGAGCAATTTTGACAAAGCTTGATTTTCGTTTCAAACTGCTGGTATCAAATGATTCTTTATAGGGCGATCGCTGTCTAACAGAATAACTTGCATCGGGAAGTTGCAGCACCCCTAAAAAGTCATCGGTATTTTTAATTAATGCCCGATAACCAATGGCATGGCGTTGACCTTCACTTTCCCCAAACCATTGATCATATTGTTCTTTTTGTTCATTGCTAAAATACTGGTAAGCGGTTGGTTTGGATTGCCGTTTTACATCTAGGATTCGCTCAGTTCCTTTATGATCTTCTAGTAAAACATAATAACGGGGAGTTCCTAAAGAGCCTGTTCCTGCTAATAATCGTTCTGCAATATCTTTGACCTTAAATTTATTACTATGATTGGCTAGTTTTTGTGGCAAACTGGTATAATAACCAGGTAAAGCTTGTCGAATTATTCTTTTTTGTGCTTCAGATACTTCTCCTAATTTTTCAGAGGACTGTTTAAAAACACGCTGATTCGCCACTAATTCTGTCCATTTATCTAACATTTCTTTGCGGCTATTTTCTTCTTCTACTTCTTCAAGAAAATCATCGAGAGCCGCATAGGTATTCTTTTTACTAAATTCAGCTTTTTTTTCCTGTTTATCTTCAGCACATTTAGCTAAAGTTTCTAAGTAATATTGGGAAAATGCTTCGATAATTTGTTCTTGTTCTGGGACAGAAAATTTATGGCTTTCACGGGCAATAATTACTAAACTAATTGCCATACGCCACACATCATATTGATAGTCGGCAACCAAAGATTCATCAAAGTCATTGAGATCATAAACCACAACGTCATTGTCATTATCAAATGACCCAAAATTAAAGGCATGAAGATCCCCTTGAATCCAAGTTTTTGTTTTTTCATGACCAAATTGTTGCAATCTGGGATCATTAATAAAATCTGACCAATATAAATGATTTGTTCCCCGATAAAATCGGAATGAAGAACAAGCCATTTTTCCATATTTTAGTCGTTTATTCTCTTCGCTGATGCCTTGATTGTATTCTTCTAAGGCACGACAAACAAATTCAGAACGTTCTTGGTTTTCTTTGTTTTCAGAAAGTCCTTGAGAAGCAATTCCATAAGCAAGCCATCCTACTTGTTCATTGGCATGATTACCATCAGAATTATTGCCAATTGAGGTAATAACTTCATCAAAGCGAATTTCAAAGCCTTCATAGTTAACATTACGAACCCTTAAACCTGGGGTGTCAGTCCCTTGATAAGTTTGAGTCATGGGAATAACAACGACTTGATTATTGTCAGGAAAAGGGGGGTTAAATCTAATTTTATGCCAGGTATTTGCTGAACGATCAGCTTGTAAGGGATTGATAATTCCCACTCTTTGTTTAGTGGTAACGGTATTTTGAATTTCTTTGGTTGTTGTCATGATTTCTTCCTACTACATCAGCAAGCAAAAGTTACCCACCACAAGGTCTCAATCCTAATTAATAGTGATATCTATTAGGGTTTTTCTTTTTCAAGTGTGAGCAAATTAGGGTCTTAGGGATGTATCGCAGTATACATTCTTAGTATAAGATATGGCAAAACTCTCTTTTCCTTAATCTTAATATTTCTTGATAAATGGGGGAATGTTCTGCCAATTTTAAGCAATACCAAAAGAGTTTTCTAAAGCTTCTAAAACGACATCAGTGACTAATTTTATCCGATAACGACAAGCTTTGGTTTCTGTGGAGTTAAAGGTTCCATTTTCCCAATATTTATTACTTCCGGTTCCTCCACCACAAACTCCAAAATATTCACAAGTTTGATGACACATTTGAACCCCTTTTGTCATATCCTGATACATTTGCTTAAATTTATCACTATAACAAACGGATTCTAAACTATCGGTTAAAACATTACCTAAAACAAACTTTCCATAGGGTTTAATATCAACGGATAATAGTTCAGGATCAAAAGTTGAGAAGTTACCCTGATAATCAATATTAAGAATGGCAAAGGGATGATTCATATCGGTATTTCTTAACCGTTGATCATCACAAATCAAACTACAGATTGCTTCAAATTCTCTGACTCTAAATTGATCATTTTTTTGACTGGCTAATTGCCAAAATCGCTGCATAAACTGATAATATTTTTTTTCTGTCCCTGCTTTATCTAAGGAAGAATTTGCATTAACTCCTTCCATTTCTTCCATATTAAAAGCGACATCTGTGATACCATTATCCCAAAAAAAGTTGAACATCTCCTCAGCATAATTTAGAGAATCTTGGGTAATCACACCAATAATATTAAAATAAATATCATTTTTTTGTAGGTAACGAATCCCTCGCATTACACTTCTATGACTACCTAAACCAGTACGAGTTTTTCGATGAGAATCATGCAAAAAGTCAGGACCATCAATACTCACCCCAACACAGATATTATATTGTTTAAATAGATCACACCAAGCTTGATTAATCAAAATACCATTGGTTTGAACTGAATGATAAATAGGTATTTGTTTTGGGTTATATTTTTTATTAGCGATTTCAATTCGTTGAAAAACTTCTTGGTAATAAGAAATGGGAACAGCTAAGGGTTCTCCTGCGTGCCAACAAATATCAACAAATTCACCAACAAAAGGACTGGTAAAAATAGCTTTAAAAATGGGATCAATGAGATCAAGGGATAAGGTTGCTTTTAAGTCTCGACTGGGCAAATAACAGTAATCACAATCTAGATTACAGAAGGGAGTGGGTTGAATGACCACTAAATTAATAGGTCCAAAAGTTGAGGTATCTATAGACTTATTTGATTGAGTATTGATAGATAAATTGGTTGTCATTTTTTCCCTTACCAACGATTAATAAAGCCACCATTTCTCCAAGGACTGCGGTTAATAAAACCACCCCCTCCACCACGATTATAAAAACCCCCACCGTTACGCCAAGGACTTCTATTAATAAAACCACCCCCTCCATGACGATTCCCAAACCCTCCACGATATCCATTTCCCCAACTTCCTCGGCGGCCGTTTCCCCAACCTCTTGCTATTAAATCTTCGGTTTGTTCTTCTGTAATATCTATTCCTCTTTCTTGCATTGCTTCGGTAATACGAGAAAGGCGATTTTCTATAGTTAAGTTAGTCTTTGATAAGCCGGTATTAGCTTCAGTGACAGAAGCAGTTACAGTAGATACAGCTAAGATAAAACCAACACAGGTTATTTTTGTCGTAATTTGCAAAATTTACTCTCCTTTATTTAATCATCAAACTATCAATATTTTGTTTATTAATAACGGTTGTAGAAACCACCTCCGTTGCGGAAAGGACTTCGGTTGACAAAACCCCCACCTCCACCGTTGGCAAAACCTCCACCTCCTCGGTTGGCAAAACCCCCACCTCCACTGCGATTACCAAAACCTCCACGATATCCATTAGCAAACCCACCACCTCCACTACGGTTACCAAAACCTCTAGCAATTGAATTATTCCTTTCTCCATTTTCTATCTCTAAGCTATTAGATAGTTCAATGTTTCGTTGTTCAATTGCTTTTGTGATTCGAGAAAGACGGTATTCAATCTTTCCATTTGATTTAATATTGTCTTGTATTGTGGGACTTGCTTTTGCTGAAGAAATACTTAAAGTGGATACCGCTAATAAGAAGCCGACAAAAGTAATTTTAGTGGTGGTTTGCACAATTTTTGCTCCTGTGATACAACACTTTTAAGCACTGTAGCAAAAAAGCTCATCAATTTCCACTATTGTTAATTTTTTTGATTTTTTGTTTACAGTTTCTCGAAAAACCATGACAATGAATCTATTTTGCTGTTGATTTTTCTTCCTCGGAGAGATTATGTATAGAAAATTACCATTAATTGCTTTAAGTTTAATCGCTTCTTTAGCTTTTCCCCGTCAAAGTTTAGCGGAGACTGTGGTAGAAAGGGTGGCAAGAACAGGGGTGTTAAATGTTAGTACAAGGGTTAATTTAGTCCCTTTTGCTTATGTTAATGATGATGATAAATTGGTGGGATATTCGGTAGAAATTATCGAACTGATTAGAGACACTTTAGAGACTGAACTAGGAAAAGAGGTTAAGATTAAAGTAATTGTTGATGATACTTTAGAAGAGAGAATTGTTAGTGTTCTTAATCGAGAAGTTGATATTGCTTGTGATACGACTTTTACTTGGCAAAGAGATAAGTTTGTAGATTTTTCTTTAGCTTATGGAATTTCTGGAATTAAGGTAATGGTCAAGGAAAATAGTAATTTAGGTTCCCCAGAATCTTTCCAGGGTAAGCGTATTGGTGTTGTTGAAAGTACCCTCAGTCCAGAATCAATTAAAGTGATCGAATCTAGGGTGACTGTGGTTCCTTTTGATAGTATGGAAGCAGGGATAAAAGCAGTTGAAGACGGTACAATAGATGGGTTTGCTTTTGATGGAACCATATTAGAAGGAATGCGACAAACTTTAGAAAGTCCTGATGATTATAAGGTTATTCCTCAGGATGAATCTTATTTTAAACATGGAATTGCTTGTATGGTTCCCGAACATGATTCAACCTTTTTGAATTTAGTTAACTTTACTATTGGTAAAATGATGGATGGGTATCTGAATGGTGATCCTCGTTATGTTGGTATAGTTAATCGTTATTTTGGAAAGGATGGTGTGGTTCCTATTGAAGAAGAAAGAATTAAAACTTTCTTTGAAAATATTATTATTACCCGTGAACAAATTCCCCCAAGGTATAGATCAACTGAACGATAGTTAATTATTTCCATTGACGAAAAACTTCTATCCAATTTTGCAAAATGGATGGAATTTTTTGTCTTCTTTTTTCCACAATAGCAGCAATCATAATCAAGATAATTCCTAATGTTAATCCCAGAATCCATTTTAAGGGTGCATATTCAAAGCTTAAGACAATTAACTGATATAAAGCGGTGATAATAAATGTGCTAGTTCCTACATAAAGAAAGGCTTTGATTTTTAATCCCAGTCCCCCAGCAATGGTAATAAGACTAATAAGAATGGGAATAAAACCGATTATTTGATAATAAATCACGGCAGTAATATTAATAATTCCACTGCCTAAAAATCGTAAATAATGGCGTATTTTAGGATGTGAATTTTCTTTAAAAAAGCTATCAAATTGAGCAAGGTGAAGAATAAATAAACCAATGATTAATGATATAGTTAAGTTATTAAGTAATTTTATATCACTTAAAAAGTTAATAATTGCCCAGTTAATAAAGAGTAAACTAAGATAAGTCCAACGCAGGTTTTTTTGAGTGATGGCAACTTGTCCATAAAAAAGGGCAACTAATAATAAACTTTCATAGGAAATTATTTGGGTTGTAACTAATGCTAAAACAGTAGGAAGTAGTAAAGACATTTCTTGCCAAGGTTTCGCATTCCATCCAAAATTCATCCAAGGAATATTATAAATAATTAAGGCAATGATGACAAAAATACCAGCATAATAAGAATCAAGAAATTTTAAATTTTCCCAAATTAACCGATAAAAAATTAAGGTGCTAGCAATATCAATAAAACCCATATATACCCAAAGATTTTTAAAGGTATTATTTTGATTATTATTCATGTTTTGTAGAGGCGATCGACCTTGAATAAAAGCATAAAAAGATAATAATAAACTAACAGAAACTGTAAGAGGGTTAAGATAAGGACTTGCATTATTTATGCGAAAAATTAAGGCAGCAGAAGCGACTCCAACTGTTTTTAAAATAGAAGCGATCGCCCAGTGAACATGAGCAATTTTTGCAAATTCTATTAAGCTTAAGTTAACTAAATAGCTTCGGTTTTTACTGATCAAAAAGAATTGGAGAAAGAGGTAAATGACAGCAATCATAGCGGTAACTAAACCCATTAATAATAAGCGGTTTGGAAGATTAGTACCCATTCCTTGTGTCATAGGATAAATGAAAAATTCATCAATTCCAACTGTTATTAACCCTAGGAAAATATAAGTATAAATTTTACTGCTAAATAGAGTATAAGTAACGATTATTCCAATTAAAGCTGCAACAATTGTGATTAGTCCAGTATAAGCAGTGAAGGAATTAAAACGCCATAAATTTGCAAAAATAGCGAAATAAAGAGGCAATAATTGAAGACTTTTTAGCTGAGATAATTGATTATATTTTGAGTTTAATAAACGGAGTAGTAAGAGTATAAAAATAGCAAAAATTAGATTAGTAATAGAAATAATGAAAGTGGAATCTGTGAAGGGTAATATGCAATGAATAATTGAAATTTCTAACGCCCAAGTTATTCCATAAATACCCCATTTATTAACCTTACTTCTATAGCGGATAAGAATCGTAGTAATGATCAGGAAAGGTACAATTAAATATTGCCAATTTTTACCTATTGTGTCCTGATAATTCAATAAAATTAAACCGATAACTATGCTAGAACGAAACAATAAAATTAGACCAATAAAAATACTCCATCCATCGGTTGCTTTTCGATACATTACTACTAATGGATGATGAAAACGTTGTAAACAAAGGCTTAAAATACAGAAGAAAATTAAGAGAAATCTAGCATCTAATAATCTATTGGATGAATCTAAAAAGTCGAGCCAATTTCCATCGAAATTTTCCCATAGTAATATAACACTGAGAAAAACAGTAAAGCCAACTTGAATTCTCGCTGCAAAGGGATGACGAAAAAAGTAACTATTGAGCAACATTAAAGCTGAAGCAATTCCCAAGCCAATTAGTCTAATTTGAGGTTGTCCCAGGCTGAGAGCTTGAGCTAAAATGAGAGAATAAGTGCTAATAAAAGCGGTGCGTCTTCGCTTTTTAAGTTGTTTATAGTTGACAATGGCAACACCTGTCAAAGCAAGGGGGACAATAAACCAGGCTAACACCGCAGGTTGCGGTATTCTAGTATTAAAATAAGTTTCGAGGGTTGGCCAGAAGAAAATATAGCTGCATCCTGCTAAAACAAATCCTAAATATCGGCAACTTTTACGATATAATCTTAGAAAGAGAAAGGGTAAATTGGCTAACATCCAGAGAAAACACATTAAAATTAACAATATTTGTGACCAATGCAGAAGCATTAAGTTAGGAAAATACCAATAAATAGAAGCAATAATACCTAAAACACCTGCTATAGTAGTTAAATGAATTAGAGTCTTTTTAAGGGGAGTTGGACGATTACTTAGATAAATAAAGGTTGCTGTAGATAATAATAAGTCAAGGGATCGCCATAAAGGATTAAGCAGAGCAATAAACGATAACCCAATGGTCATTACAAAAATTAAATAGTCTCCAAACTGTCCAACTTTTATTTGATTTTTACGATAAATCCATTGAGTAAATATGACAAAAATGACAACATAAGGAAAAAGAAGTATACTATAAAAAGCAAAAGCAAAATTTGCTGTATTAGAGACATTGACTGCCCACTTAAGCATCTCTTGACGAGTCAAAAAAGGTAATAATTCTTCCCATAAAAATAAGGTTTGTAAGCCAATTATAAAAATAGCAAAAAGATGTTTACGCTGCCAATCTCGACGTAACTTTTGAGCAAAAAAATGGATAGCTAATAAACTAACAATACTGGATGACCAAGGATAGTTGAGTTGAAGTCCTGCCAACCATCCACAAAGTAATAAAATGATGCCCAGTCCTTCTAAAATTGGAGTAATTATATTAACAGGAGCTGGTTGTTTACTTTGTAATAACCACCCTAAAATTCCAATAACTAAACTAACGTCTGAAAGAGGAATAAAGTTAATCAAAATCCCTCTTAACAATAAAATAAATAAACAATAAATAATAAATCCTTTTTCTAAATCTAAGGTGTAGCGAGTTGCCGTTTTTGGAATCCTTAAACCTCGTAAAATGATGACACTGAGTAACGTTCCCATATAAATAGTTAACAGAGGAATCTGAGGAAACCGCCAACCCCAATGTAAGCAATTAATTAATAAAATATTAGTAAAAAACAGCCATTGCCTCGAACGTCTGCTATAATGGTAATAAATATAAATTAAACTACTAGCGGCGACAGTTTTTAAAACTAATCCTTGCCAATAATTAGCTAATTGTAAACTATCCATCCCCCAGAAATTAATAGGGAGTAATAACCAGGCGATCGCCCGTAAACTTTTAGAGGTTAAAGATAAATGTTGTTGTTGTTTTGTCCAAATCCCTAGCACCCAAAAACTAAGGGTATATAACCATAAAACAGTATATTGAACTAAATCACTTAAATTTTTCCACTGAGTTGCTGCTAATAAACCCGAAGAAGCAACAACTAGAAACACACCTAAAAATAGCAACCAACGGATACTTAACTCAGTTTTTAATCCTTGTCCAACTTCCGACATTAACCCCGTAATTTGTCGCAAAGGGGTTGTTACTTGGGTGAATAGAGTTTGCGTCTTAAACAGAGAAAGGGAAGTAACCTCTACCCATTCTTGGTCTTCTCTAGGACCTACTATAGCAGATTCAGGGAGAAAACAACAAAAATGCGTCTCACAAATTTCTCTAACTTCTTGATCACTAATTAACCCTAGTTGCAACAATTGCTCTAACCCTTGTAAACAGTTAGGGTTAGTTGTATCAATGGTAATATTGAGGGGTTTCTGATGGGATGGGGGTTTAACCATGATCTGTCAATCTCCGAGTTACCCACCCCTAAGATAATGTAGCTGTTAGATTAGGATATCTTAAGTTGTAATTTTTTTAAGATTTTTTTCGCATTATTGCTATCTAGTTCTTCGACGCATCTTTGTAGTTCCAACAGAGATGGATAAACTGGTTGATCAGTAATTAATTGGAATAATTCTTTTACTAAATCTTCAGCATTCGCATTTCCTTCGTCAATATGACTCTCCAGAAGGGTCAAAATATTACTGATTTTTTTACGCTCATTGTTGATTGCTTGTTTATTTTCCTGGTTAAGTTGATTCATAACATTATTTTTAAAATCTTTAAGGTTATTTAACACTTTAACCAATTCACTTTCAAATTCAAGAAAAGCATGATTTAGGGAAGTCCGATCTTGTTGCTCTAAGACTTTCTCTAGATTTTTTGAAACTTTAGCTAACTGATTAGCTCCGATATATGAAGCAGTAGTTTTTATGGTATGGATAACTTTTTGGATCTCATTGTAGTTGTTATTTTGTAAGTCTATTCTCAAGGACTGAGGCAATTGATAATAATGCTCATAAAAATCCATTAAAAGTTTTAAAAATAAGTCTTCACCTACTCTTTTAATGGCTTTTTCTACATCAATACTTGATAAATATTGTAAATTATATTTAGGATTTAATGATATTTTTGGGATATTTTGTTTGCTTAAATTGATGGATACTTGTTCTGATAATTTAGGGTCAATCCACTTCTTTAACAAAGTCGCTAACTTTTCTAAGTTAATTGGTTTTTTTAGGCGATCGTTCATCCCTACTTTTTTACAAGATTGATAATTTTCTGTTCCACCATAAGCTGTCATTGCTATAATAGGTAAATTATTAAATTGGGGGTATTCTCGAATTCTTTGAGTAGCACTTAATCCATCTAATATGGGCATAGAAATATCCATTAATACTAAATCAAATTGCTGGTCATAAATCCTATTAATTGCTTCTTCTCCATTATTAGCAATAGTTACTATCATACCCAAATTTTCAAGTAAAGATTGCCCAACTTCTTGATTAATGGGATTATCTTCTACCAACAAAATATTAGCTCCTTGAATCACTTTTGTATCTAATGGATCTATCTCCTGAAGAGACTTAGCTTGCTCTAAATTTTCTTCAACAAGAGACAGACTTAAATGAGTTGCTATTTTAGTAAAGAGTTCTTTTTCTTGTATTGGTTTTGGTATAAAATCATCAGCACCAATTTCAAAAATTGATGCTTGTTCTTGCTTGAAAACACTAGCGGTAACTGCAATAATTTTAACGGTATTTTCAACAGAATTATTAGATTCTTGTAAGCGAATTTCTTGGATAGCTTGATAACCATTCATCACAGGCATTTGTATATCCATCAGAATGAGATTAGGCTGCCAATTTTTCCAGATATCAATCCCTTCTTTTCCATTACTAGCTTCTTTAAGTTCAAAACCAATAGGCTCAAGATAATCCCGTAAAACTTCTCGATTGTCTGCTAAATCTTCTACAAGAAGAATACGATAAGATTCATTATTTTTCATTGATTTTATAACAGGAAATGCAGGTAAACTATCCGTTGAATTAACAATAAATCCTGGCTCACACAGAATATTAAAGTTAAATTCAGTTCCCACATCTAATTGACTAATAACATTAAGGTTTCCCCCCATTAAATTAATAAACTTTTTACTAATGGCTAATCCTAAACCTGTACCTTCAGTAAATGTTTTTCCTGCTTGGGTTTGCACAAAGGGTTGAAACAAGTTATCAAATTCTTCTGATGCTATTCCTATTCCAGTATCAATGACTTCAAAGACTAAATTTAACTGAGATATTTGGGAGGAATTTGATTTATTTTTAACGCTTAATTTGACTCCTCCTTCTTCAGTAAATTTGAGAGCATTCCCTAACAAATTAATTAAAATAGAACGAAGTTTTAATCGATCTGTTTTAATATATCGAGGAACATTCTCTTTAATAATAATTTCTAGTTCTAGATTTTTCTTATAAGCTTTAGGCTGAAACAGCTTATGAAGAGAATCTAACAAATAATAAAGATCAAAATTTTTGCCGTTTAATTCTAATTGAGATGATTCAATTTTCGATAAATCTAAAATATCATTAATTAAAGCCAGTAAATGCTCCCCTGAACGATTAATCGTGGTAATATATTCTTGATGTTTTCTGGTTAGTTCAGCAGAACGATTCATCAATTGAGTAAACCCTAAAATTGCATTGAGAGGCGTTCGCAACTCATGACTCATATTAGCTAAAAATTGAGTCTTAGCAAGATTAGCTGCTTCGGCTGATTCTTTAGCTTTTTCTAAGGCATTTTGAGTTTCCTTTTGCTTCGATATATCCTCGATAATACAGATAAAATGTTTAGGATTTTTCTCAGAATCCCTGACTAACTTAATCGTTAAATGTCCCCATTTTATC
>JBFRWG010000115.1:0-26436 GCA_051439445.1 Crocosphaera sp. | reverse complement strand
TGTCGGGACGGGTGGTAAAGACAGCTATTTTCTCATCACTATCCTTGACAGGAAACTCCAAGTATGCACCCACAGACTTCCCGATCCAGTTTTCCTGCATTAACTTAACCCGATCTGGCCATCCTGAGAGTTTATCCAAGTCGGTTAATAATTGTTCTGCATAGTCCGTAATTTTCAAGAACCACTGACGCAACAGTTTCCGTTCTACTTTAGCACCAGAACGAAAACCTCGTCCTTCGCTGTCCACCTGTTCGTTAGCTAACACGGTTTGATCGATGGGGTCCCAGTTAACTGCTGCTTCCTTCTGATAAGCTAACCCTGCTTGATAAAATTGCAAGAATAACCATTGCGTCCATTTGTAATAGTTCGGGAAACAGGTTGCTACTTCTCGATCCCAGTCGATAGACAGTCCCAAAGTTTGCAACTGTTGCTTCATTTGGGCAATATTTTGCTTGGTCCAGTCTGCGGGGGGAATATTGCGATCGATGGCTGCATTTTCCGCCGGAAGTCCGAACGCATCCCACCCCATAGGATGTAAGACTCGGTATCCTTGCAATCGTTTGAGACGGGCGATCACATCTGTAATAACATAGTTGCGAACATGGCCCATGTGTAGGTTTCCGGATGGGTAGGGAAACATGGATAAGGCGTAAAATTTGGGTTTATCGCTGTTTTCTGGGGTCTTGTCTAACCCCTGTTGAACCCACTGTTGTTGCCATTTTTGTTCGATCGCTGCTGCGTTATATTGGGACTCCACGAATGTTTACTCCACTGCTATTTTCATGATCAATTATCCCTGATCTGATTCAGTTATCGGTTATCAGTTATCAGTGAGCAGTTTTTTTGTATTTGAGAGGCGATCGGTTTTTCACACTGAAATTCTTAAAATTTATGTATTGGAATAGAAGGTAATTATAATGTTTTGTAGGGGTTTAACACTGTGTTTTACCCCATGTGGATCAATATGCTAACTCAACCTACCTAAGAAACATAGATGACTGAACCATCATTAGATGATATTCTCAAAAAATACCAAAATTCTTTCATTCAAAAAACTTATTCAGAGGAAAATAATACCACTGATATCTTAATGGATGTCTTTGGTTTATCTTCTGAAGTAAAACAAGAAAATAAACAATATTGGGGTCGTGAACTAGGTATGTGTTGGCAATTATTAATTATAGAAATATGTCAAACATTTTGTACTAACTTTCAACCGGCTTTTAAAAGAGGTAAAGATGAACCTTGTGATTTAGTGGTTGATCAATATGCTATAGATACTAAATATCGTATTGGTTCAGGTGATTCAGGACTACATAAAAAATATAAAGCGTATGGTAAAATGTTACGTCAAAAAGGTTATGAACCTATTTTATTAATACTTAGAGAAGATAACTTACCTGCTGCTATCAAAGCTTGTGAGGTAGGAACCTGGAAAACATATATAGGAGATCAGTCATTTAACTTTATCAAAGAAATAAGTAATTTTGATCTTAAGCAATTTCTGATTGAGAGAAAGGGAGACTTTCCTGTACAAAGATAACCTCATTAAGACGTTGATTAATAATATCAATATATTCAGGCACTATTTCAATTCCTAAATAATTGATGCCTAATTTTTTAGCAGCAAGTAAGGTCGTTCCAGAACCAGCAAAAGGATCAATAACAATTGAATCATCTATAGAGGGAGCAAATATTTTCACTAACTTTTCCATCAAAGCTAATGGTTTAACTGTACAGTGTATATTAAAGTCTTCGTGTTTATCTCTTGGTATATTTTCCAGAATATTAGATTGAAAACCCTGAGTATCTTGAGTAAAAAATAGACCCGTTCCATAGTTTAAAACTGTTTCTGTATAATTGTTTTGTAAGGGCTTTTGTAAAATACAAATAGCTTCCCATTCATTCCTTAAACAACTATGCCAACCTTCCCACTGTTCAGCATTATGATAACCTTTTTGTTCTAATTTTTTCTTGATATTAATACCTTTTGGAATACCACTAGACCGTCTATAAACCATAATATCTCTAGCATAAAAACCAGCATTTTCAAGAGCAACTTGTACATGAGCAACTGTTCTTGTACTATTAAAAACTAAAACAGTAGCACCAGGTTTACAAATGCGAAAAAGTTGTTCTCCCCATTGAAAACACCAATGCTCATAATCTAGAATATTCTCACGGTTTCTTTGATACCATTTCTTATTACGAACTCCACCGGCTAAACCACTACCATAAGGTATATTTTTAACTAATGTTTTACTATTTTTATTATTAACTCTTTTCATACGTCTTTGAATTTCTGAATCATCCCATTTATGACCAATAAATTCATAATTATAGGGAGGATCTGTAATACAAGCAGATATATAATTATCAGGAATTGTTTTCATGACTTCTCTACAATCACCTAGTAATAGGCTATTGACTAATTCTTGTGACATAACTTTACTTATTTTTTGATGCTAATAGTATAATAGTATTTATTGTAGCAAAAACTAGAGTTAATACAAGTTTTTATTGATTCCTTAATTTTTCTTAAAATATTTAGAACCGACATAATCAATAACACTATAAATTAGAATTAGTATTAACCCAGATTTCATGATCACCTTTAGCTTGACGATGAAATTCAAAACCAAGTTTCCTTAGTTTTTTTAGTAATGACTTTATAAGAAAATCCTGATAGTCTTCCCATTATACTTCTACAATTAAAGGATATTCAAAACTATCAGGGATAGCAGTTATTTGATTATCTTTTGATTGCTTCTTTTGATCCATTTCAATTAAAATTTTAGCTAAGTCTGAAGCAATTTCGATAACTTCCTCAATAGTGTTACCTTCAGCAACTAAACCTTGTATCTGATCGCTAGTTGCGACAAAATACTCCTGTTCTTTTTCTTCAAACTTTTCTATTTTTAATGTGATTAGAGTTTTCATGATCAAAATGTTAAAGGATATCCTAATTCTGCACGAACTTCTAAACAAGCAATAATCGCATCTTTAATATTGTGTAATGCTTCTTCTTTTGTTTCACCTTGACTAAGACAACCAGGAATGCTAGGACATTCAAAAATCCACATATTATCTTCATCTTGTTCAACAATTACATTAAATTTCATCTTGTTTAGCTGAATTTTCAAACTACCTTTCAGTGTAACATAAATTTTTAAGGGCATAATAATATTATGCCTCTACGGGAATTATTATGTTTTGTAGGGGTTTAACACTGTGTTTTACCCTAGAATTATTTATGGATTGCTAGTAAAAAATAATCTAGCTCCTGCGGTAGCAATAGCAGTAGCTAAGAGAATAATTAACGCCCAAACCTGATTTTTTTGTGTTCCTTCTACCTTTTCTAATCGTTTATCCATACCCTCAACCTTTTCTGTTAGAGTTGCTACTCCTACTTTTAAGTCCATAACATCTTTTTGGATCGTGTCTAACTTGTCATCCATACGCTTGAGAACGTCTTCTAACGAGTAGCTAACTGTAATTGGTTCATTCATGAGTTAAACTCCTATTAGTAAGGTTTAATAACGTCCCCTTGATTACAGCTAGGGGACTATTTTTATTTTATACTCAATAGCTCGTCTCTAATCTATAGACGGACATAATAATATTATGCCCCTATGGTAATTATAATATTTTGTAGGGGTTTAACACTATGTTTTACCCTATATATATTGTTTTCAACAGAAGATCAGTGTTATACTGAAAATGTAGAAATTATAAATGTAATTATGGTATCTATCCCAGAGAATAAAACATTGCCAACAGAACAAGAAACCGATGAACTTTTAGCATTTCTCAAAGAAAAAGGTTGTAAGACAGAACTTAAAATCGGTTTAAATATTACTCCTGCTGAAAAAGGAAGTGGTAAAACTGATATATCAATTAATCATGACCAATTTTTTGCTGAATAACTTAAGAAAAAGTGAAAATACGAGGAATAATTGCAGATACAGGGCCGTTATATGCTGCTATTGATATAGACGATCAATATCATCAGCGATCGCAACAAGAATTAAAAATAATAAATCAACAAAAATTAGCAATTATAGTGCCTTATCCTATTTATTTAGAAACCCATAAATTAATATTACAATCATTAGGGATAACTACTGCTTTAAAATTTACAAGAGAGATTGAAAAACAAGTTAATTTTGTTAACCCTACTGCTGAAGATTATCAAGCAGCAACTTCCATCATTACTAAGTTTCCAGATCAAAAGATTACCTTATTTGATGCAGTTACAGTTATTTTAGCTAATCAAATTAACTTACCTGTCTGGACGTATGATTATCATTTTGATATTATGAAAGCTGAAGTTTGGCGTTAATTTTATCCTAAATAATATAAAGAATCTAAATGTAATTTTAATTTACTCATTATAGATAGATTCCGTGACAATCCCATTTTTTCAACTACCCTTCAGTGTAACATAAATTCTTAAGGGCATAATAATATTATGCCCCTACGATAATTATACCAATTTCAAAAACTTAGACTACAGATATAAATGTTGTAGGGGTCAACGGCCGTTGACCCCTACGAGAATGTGTAGTCAAACTTTAGGAAATTGGTATTATAATGTTTTGTAGGGGTTTAACAGTGTTAAAACCTATTTGAATCAAGAATCCATTATTTAGTCTTCAAAAAATTATCCAGATTTGATCTTCGACTTTAATTCGATTTTCTAAATTCGCGCATTCTAAATTACCAATTTTCTTCTAATAATTTTTCAGCTTCTTTTGACGGTAAGGGACGATTAAAAAAGTAACCTTGACCCAAATCACAATGAGATTTTTGTAAATAAATCAATTGTTCCTTTGTTTCAATTCCTTCTGCTACCACTTCCATCCCTAAGTTATGGGCTAAGGTAATAATAGATTGAATAATCTCTAAATTTTCTTCTGGTTTCCCAATACAGTTAATAAAAGAACGATCAATTTTTAGAGTATCTACTGGAAAACGATGCAGATAACTTAAAGAGGAATAACCAGTACCAAAATCATCTAGGCAAATTTCTAGGTTTCTTTCTTTTAATTTTCTTAATAATTGGGTAGTTATTAACGAGTGTTCAATTAAAGAGGTTTCCGTAATCTCTACTTTTAAATTTTTAGGATTAAGTCCAGTTTGTTCTAATATTTCATCAATTTCTTGAATAAAATTTTCTTCTTTTAATTGTTTACTAGATAAATTAACCGCTACTGTAAGAGATATCGCTTTAGGAAACTTTTTTTTCCAATTTTCTATCTGATAACAAACTTTTTCTAACACCATTTTACCAATGGGAATAATTAAGCCTGTTTCTTCAGAAACAGGGATAAATTCTCCAGGAGAAATAAACCCTTTATGGGGATGCTGCCAACGAATTAAAGCCTCAAAACCGATCAATTTCATCTCTTGTAAATCGATAATCGGTTGATAATAAGTATCAAATTCTTGTTTATCTATGGCATAGCGTAAATCTCTTTCTAAGGTGATTAATTTTAAAGCTTGTTTGTGCATTTGGGGGTTAAACAGTTCATAACGGGTCCCTCCCCTATCTTTCGCTTCTCCCATGGCCAAATTAGCATCCCGTAAAATTTCTGCGGCTGAATCATAACTAGGCATACTAATGGTAACGCCAATACTCGGACTGGTAAAGATTTCTTGTTCTTCGATTAAAAATGAGGTGGTTAAGGTTTGTTTAACTTGTTCTGCTACTTTTAACGCTTCATTCACCTCATCAATGGGATCGAGTAAAACAGCAAATTCATCTCCCCCTATTCTGGCCACTGTATCTGCGGGACTGACTAAAGTATGTAGGGTATGACTCACCTTCACTAATAGGCGATCACCCAGAATATGACCCCCACTATCATTAATCATTTTAAAGCGATCAAGGTCTATCACCAACACCGCAAACCTATAATCTTCTTCTTCTTTAACCCGTTGAAGGGCCGAGTTAACTCGTTCTAAGAATAAAGAACGATTAGGCAATTGGGTTAAGCTATCATGGAGAGCATCGTGGATTAATTGCTGTTTAATTTCTGCTAAGTCTACTGTTTGTTTTTGGACTTGTTGTTCTAATCTGTTGTTTAGTTCTTGCAGTTGATAACGAGCTTTTTGTAGGGTTAAATGGATGGAGACTCTAGCGAGAACTTCTTGAAACTGAAAGGGTTTAATAATGTAATCCACGCCCCCTGCTTCAAAGGCTTTAATTTTATCATCTACATCTTGTAAAGCACTGAGAAAAATGATCGGGATCTCGGCTGTTTCTGGGATGTTTTTTAATTGTTGACATACCTCATACCCATTGAGATCAGGCATTTTTACGTCCAAGAGAATTAGAGCAGGGGTTTGACTTTTAGCTGCGATTAAGGCCATTTTTCCAGTGGTTACACCCCGAACTTTGTAACCTACTTTGGTTAACATGGTTGATAAAACCCGAACATTGGTGGGTTTATCATCAACAATTAAGATATCAGATGGAGGCTGAGAAGCATCAGAATTAAGCATGAAAAAAAGACATAATTAGGATTACATTTCTAAATAATACAGAGGAGTTATGATGATTGTGTGATTTCCATGATCTGAGAAAAATTGTAGTTATTGACCAAGTCAGCGATCGCTTGACATAAATCTCTATGTTTTGGGGATAATTCATTTAAAAGTTCCAATATGGCTTCTCCATCTGCTGCTGCTGCCAGTTGATAAAGTTGAGTACGCCAAGAATAGGAAATGGTTTGTATTTCAGTTTTCAAGATATCAAAGTCCTGGGGTTGAGACTGATTTCTGAAACTTGTTCGGGTTAAGGAATTGTCATAAATATAACTCACTCCCAAATGTTGGGTCAACTTCTCAAAGATGACAGACTCACGAACTGGTTTACTGACAAAATCATCACAACCCATTTCCAAAATACCATTTCTATCCTCAGCTAAAACGTTAGCAGTTAGAGCAATAATTTTTGTAGATTTTTCTAAGTTTAATTCTCTTATCCTAGCACGAATGTGTTGGGTTGCTTGATATCCGTTCATTACTGGCATTTGTAAATCTATCCAAATCAAATCAGGATGCCAAGTTTCCCAAATTCTCACCCCTTCTTGACCATTACTGGCTTCTTTTATTTCAAATCCAATTGGTTCTAGAAGATTGGTTAAAAGTTGACGATTTGTGTTATTATCTTCAATAATTAAAATCCGATACTTGGGTTGATTTGGGGCTAAACTAATAACTTTTTTTTCATTAATTATAGGCTGAACGGTGTTATTATTTTGAGGAATTTCCACTAATAAAACAAAGTTAAAAATACTACCTCCTGTCAAAGGACAACTAACCCTTAAAGTTCCCCCCATTAATTTAACAAATTCTTGGCTAATCGTTAAGCCTAGTCCCGTTCCTTCTTGACTTCTACGACCTAATTCTGTTTGATAAAAAGGTTTAAATAAATACTCTAAGTCTTGGCTTTCAATTCCAGGTCCTCTGTCTTCAATTTCAAACAACAAAGGGATATTTGTATGATTATTTTGGTCAATTTCTTGCGCTATTTTAATTCTAAAAATAACTTCTTTTTCATTCGTGAATTTAATAGCATTGCTGATCAAATTAATGAAAACTTGACGTAATTTACCTTGATCACTAATAATCCATTCTGGTATTTTGTCTTCTAATTCTAATTTTAACTCTATTTGTTTATTTTCAGCTTTTAATTTAAACATTTGCATTATATTTTTAATTAATTTATGCAGATTAAAGGTCTGATAATGAAGAGTTGTTTTACCAGCTTCAATTTTTGCCATATCCAAAATACTTTGAATTAAGCTCAACAAATGCTCTCCACTCTCGTTAATAATTTCGATATAATCTTTTTGTTCACTATTCAATTTTTCATCATGATTAAGAAGTTGACTAAACCCTAAAATAGCATTTAATGGGGTTCTTAATTCGTGACTCATGTGTGCTAAAAAATTACTTTTAGCTCGACTTGCTGCTTCTGCTGATTCCTTAGCTCCTGCCAGTTCATTTAGTAATTCAGATTGTTGGATAGCTAATCCTAATTGACTAGCAATTTGTTGTAAAAGTTGTATTTCTGAGGGTTGCCAATGACGAGAATGACTATTTTGATAACAAGCTAATAAACCCCATAATTTACCATGGAAAAAAATAGGAGAAATTAGATAAGCTTTAGCTTGAAATTGTTCTAATAAATCAATATGACATTGTTGATGTCCAGCCTTATAAATATCATTGATAGCAAAGGTTTCATTATTTTGATAGCGTCCCCCTTTGGTTTCTTGTAAATAACTGTCTTCCCAAACTTTTTTAAGATTAGTTTCGACCAATTTTACCCACTTTTTATCTACGGATTCTGCAATAAATTCTCCACTCCAATCCGCATTAAATTGATACACTGCCAAGCGATCGCTTTTTAAAAGATTTCTTGCTTTTTTAGTCGCTTCCGTTAAAATAGTCTGCAGTTCCAAACTTTGATGAATTTGTTGAACAATCTCATTTAAGGTTTGGTATTGTCGTAAATTTTGAGACAGTTTTTCTTCAATTAATTTTTGCTCAGTAATATCTCGACCAACCGATTGAATTTCCCTTAATTCTCCTGTCTCATTAAAAATCCCTCGATTTGTCCAATACTGCCAACGCTTTTCTCCTTTGCCATTAATCACAGGATGCTGATCACTAATCACTGAGTTATCTATACTCAGTTGCTTTAAATTGTTTTTTACACAAGCTTGATTAACTACAGGAATAATAGAAAAGAAACAACTATTAATAATGTCTTCGTACCGTTGTCCAAAATAACGACAATAAGCTTCATTGACAAAGGTTAACCTTCCATCTGGCAAAAAACGACAGATTAATTCCGTTTGATCCTCGACAATGCCTCGATATTGGGCTTCACTTTCTTTTAAGGCGGTTTGTGCTTTTCTGAGGCGAGCCAGCGATCGCAAGACATAGTATCGCCAGACAATGATCCCGATGATCATTAAGCAACCGACGAGGAATGTTTTCGTGATCACTTGAGGAGAAAGGATAATCATCGAAGAAGGTTGATACCAACGCTGATAAATCTGTTTATATTCAGGAGTACCCTGAACAGCAATGAGAGCTTTTTCTAAGGATTCTAATAATTCAATATTATCCTTGCGCACTGCGATCGCCCTACGAATTTTATTAGGGAAATGTTTTAAGACTTTGAGACGATAGTTAATAGAAATACTTTCTGCTAATTGTCTAATGGGGGTTTCTGAATAGGCTAAAGCATCCACTTCTCCTGATAATAAATGAAATAAAGCGTGTTCAGGAGAGTCTAAAATCTGCAATTGAACGTTTTGATACTTTTTTAAAAGATTAATGGCCACATCACCTTGAACAACGGCGATGGTTTTCCCTGATAGCTCCTGTTGACAATTAATGGGGTTAAACCCCGTCCTTAAGAACGGGATCTTATCTCTTAAGACAAATAGGGCAATGCTGAGACTGTCTATAGGGTTTGTATAACTAAACCATTGGGAACGAGTCTCAGTAATGCCCAAGTTAGGGATTAAATCCACTTCTCCTGTTTTTAAGGCCGTAATGGTTTGTTGCCAAGTATCCTTAATCTCATACTTGATCCTCAAATTTCCCTGTTTGGCCACTGCTTCGATAACATCAATGGCGAATCCTTGGGGGTTTCCCTGGCTATCCACCGAATAGATAGGGGGAAAATAACGAGGAATAGCGGCTCTCACCGTCATGGGGTCAGGGGGAACAAAAGTAACAGACGGACGAACAGAAAGGCTAGGAGACTGAAAGAATAGAAAAAACCCAATGATTAGGGTTATTGGGGGAATCAAGCGATTATATACCACGTTTTTCTTCCGGCGATCGCAACAGACTTTTTTATCAGGTAAGATGGGAGTGCGAAAACTCCCCTCGCGCGTTCCCTAGACGATTACGAATCGTCGGGGTCGCTCGTCTATCTTTAAATAGGAGATGAAGCACGACCCGGCACAGAAGCTCAAACGATTTGCCGTGGGACGACAAATCCGCGTCCTCATTTTTAAATGCCGTGAATATGCTATAATTTTAAAGCGGTGGAAGGGTAATCAACCACTTTAAAAACCCGATTGCTACCTAATCAGTAGACGCACTCTCCTTGACAATGGAAGATATAGGGTTATATTCCATAGTTTTAGTTCTTCTCCTCGGAATAGGTAAAATCTTCGTGGTAACTAAACGAACAGCATTTAATTAAAGCAAATTTTGCTATTTTAGGCAACTAGGGTAGGGGATACCCAAAGTTGAGGACGCGGATTGTCCGTCGCACGGACAATCATCTGAGCGTCTGTAACGCGCAGGCGTGAGGACCACCTCTGGCGCGCGATACCGCAAGGAGTTTATACCATTTTCCTAAAGTTTGACTACACATTCTCGTAGGGGTCAACGGCCGTTGACCCCTACAACATTTATATGTGTAGTCTAAGTTTTTGAAATTGGTATTAGGTTAAGTAGACTCGTTGAACCAAGAAGCTCCCGATTACAAATCGGGAGATTGTCAATGTTTGATCCCTTGGCAAAAATTTGGAACATTTTTAAGGAAAGTATCAGGGTGCAGTGGAGTATGTCAAGAAAACCGTCGCTTCCTTCACTTACTGATTTCGTTGACGAGTCCAGAAACCGATGCCTCCTAAAGCGATTAAAGCGATAAGGGAAGAGGGTTCAGGGACAGATTGAGTCTCTTGTGGCGCAACAGTATTAGACTCTCTCGTGGCTGAGGAAGCCCACCAGCCACCCCAACCACCGCTACTACCGCCACTACCACCGCCACCTCCTCCCATATCGGGCTGGGTGTTATCAATATTACCAGGCAACTGGTAGTTATAGAGGCCAAAGCCTTCGTCATCTGTGACGGAGGCAGTCCACCAGCCACCCCAACCGCCGGTACTACCACCACTACCACCGCCACCTCCTCCCATATTGTTATGGAAGTTATTGGTTTCTTTTAATTGGTCTAATGCTTCTTGTGGATTGTCTAAAAACAGGGCTAACGCTTGACTAATCTTATCTTCCCAGACAAGACGTTCTGCTTCGGAAGCTTGTTCTAAAATCTTATGTAATTCCTTGATCTCAACCCGATTAGCATTTTCTAATAAATTAGAAAGAGTAATGGTATCTTGGTCAAGCCATCCCGGTACTTGGGTTTTCACATCTCTGACATTCTGAGAAAAAACTTGCAGTTGGTTATCTTGACCATTAATTAGGTTCCAAATAGCTTGCTCACTATTAGCGATCTGCTCTTCAGGGGTGAGATTGTTTGATTCATCATCATCCTCCTCCTCTTCCTCTTCCTCTCCCCCTGGATTATTCAGGTTATCTTTTAGGGTGAGTAGTTGTTCGATGATTTGTGAGTCCACATCTTCATAAAATTCCCATAATTCTGCCTCTAACTCTCCTCGAATGGTCTCTTCTCCTGGGTTGTACATCTCCCAATCTGCTACCGCAGCATCCACCGCAGCTTGATGATTATTGTCTAATGCGAGTTGAAAAGCATCCCAATCGAGTCCTACATCGTTCATTAAGGCTCTCTTTCGTTCCACTAAATCCCAACCCATCAGATCAAGGGTTCGCAGATCCAAATTGGATATGGCAATACTCATACCCATATCTAAAGCAGGATTGATAATCCCCAAAGGAGACACTAGATTATTTTTCCAATGGCTGTTTTGGTAGCCATCACCCCCCACAGAGGTTCCTCCTGTGGACAAGAAAGCAATGTCTCCTTGTTCATTGGTTACTTTGGTTGCACCACCATCGAAAGAGAGATATTTTTCGATTCCCTGACCTAACCTTAAATCGATCACACCCAAAGCTGCACTTTCATCAGAATACATATAGGTATTCAAAGGGGTTACATAGTCAATGTCCTTATCCTCAATGGTGCCAGTGGAAGAAGCGGTCATATATTCGATGACATCTCCCCCACTGACAAACCCCAACCCATGAGCTACTTCATGACGAATAACGGTTTCAAAATCATAAGCATTGGCACTGATCCCATCGCTGGAGTCCATATCCCAGTTAGGGAGACTACTGATGACGATATTTGCATCGAGTTGATTATGATCCCCTCTAATCAGACCTAACGCTTTGCCATTAGCACGGGTTAACCAAATTCTCTCATTATTATCATTACCATTGTTATCTAAGATGTAATTGCCACTATTGGAGGTATCCTCAGCGTCAATGGTGTTATCCAGCAACAGATCAAAATCATCTGTTCTGTCCACCGTAAATCGTCTGCGTTCTCTAGTTCCTGCTAAATATTCACTAAACTCATCTTGATCATCTTGGTCAACCAATAAGTTTTGTACTGCTGAGATATCTTCATTGGATAAACTATCCTGCCCTAAAGCTGTTAGATAGTCTCGATACTTAACCTTGATCATGCTCGGTTGCGCCCCGGCTAATACACCAGTAGGTAGATTATCCGCAAAATTGAAATTGATGTTTAAAGTAACGGGATCTTTAAGTTCTTTTTCCCAGATATTAACACTAGCTTCAATCGCTTCAGCAGTGGCTAGATCAATTTCAGAAGAATAAGTAGCATTAATTTTTAGAGCATCGGCCGGGGTAGCTGTAGTAGCTATTCCTGCTAAGATTAAAGCAATTTTTCCGGCCCATTGTTTAGCTAATATTTTTCCTGCTTGGGTTCCCCCAATGGTTTGGGTAAGGGAAATGATATTCTCCCAAGATTGAGTTACCTTTTGTTGGTATTTGATAGCCATAATGAATTTCTAATAATTATTAATTAACAAAGGAGGCAGAGGGTGCAGAGGAAGCAGAGGAGGAGGGGTTATGCAGTCATTTACATTGTCTTAAGACAGCTCACTTTATTTATGTATTTATCTCCGACTACTGACTTAGTCTTTTTTACGAGTCCGTAACCCGATACCTCCTAGAGCCACTAAAGCGAGGATAGAGGAAGGTTCAGGGACAGATTCCGTCTCTTGTGAAGCAACAGAATTAGACTCCGTACTGTAGTTATAAAATTCCACATCGTTGACATTAGTGACAGAGGAAGACCACCAACCTCCCCAACCGCCGGTACTGCCTCCACCGTCACCACCATCGCCACCACCTCCCATATAGAAGTCGTTGCTTTGAGTAATGTAGGCTAAGGCCTGGTCAGGATTGTCTAAAAATAGGGCTAAGCTAAAGCATCTCTTAACTTATCTTCCCAAACCAGTCTTTCTGCATCAGTGCCTTGTTCAATGGTCTTTTGTAATTTCTTTAATTCCACCCGGTTGGCATCCCGCAAGACATCGGAAAGGAGGATAACATCGAGAGCCAGCCAATCACGCACCTTAACCTTGACGTTTTTCATGTCGTGAGCAAAGTCTTTCAGTTGTTTATCTTGCTGTGCGAGCAGTTTCCAAATTTTGTCGAGGGTTTTATCTCTCTCCTCTTGACGTTTGACGGGATCGCTTTCTCTGGCCAGATAATCTTTTAGGTCTAGTAATTCTTTTTCAATATCTAACTCAATATCCTGATACAAGTCCCATAACTCTGCATCCAACTCCTCCCGAATACTTTCCCCTGCATTGACACTTTCCCAGTCTGCGGCCCCAATATTAACGGTGTTTTGGTGATTGTTCTTTAGATCCTGTTGATAGGTATCCCAATCTAATCCCACTTCATCCATTAATTGTCGACTGCGATCAATTAAATCCCAACCCGTTACATCCAGTAGAGTTAGATCAAGCTGGGAAATAGAGAGACTTTCTCCCATATTTAAGGCCGGTGTCATAATTCCCAAGGGAGAGGTACTGTGTTTCCAATGACTGGTTTGATAGCCGTCCCCTCCTTCGGCTAAACTACCGGTGGATAAGTAAGCAGGGTCATTTTGCTCGTTCCCCAGTCTGTTTTTTCCTCCATCGAGAGAGATATATTTTAGAATCCCCTGACCCAAACGCATATCAATCACCCCCAAGCTTCTACTCTGAGGAGAATAGGTGTAGGTATTCATGGGAGTCACATAGTTTAAGTCGCTATCGGTGAGGGGAGTAGTAGCGGATTGCTTCTTGTATTCGATCGCATCTGCACCCCCCACATAACCTAAAGCGTGGCCAACTTCATGAAGGATCACGGTACGAAAATCATAAGCATTGGCAGCAACCCCATCGCTGGAATCTTTATCCCAATTAACTGCATTATTAAAGACAATACTGGCATCTAAGGGTCGATCATCAGACGCGGTACTTAGGTTATCGGAGTTGAGTAACTTTAAGGCTTTTGCATTGGCACGACTGAGCCAGATGGTCTTGTTATTACTATTATCGTTATTGTCGAAGGCACTGGTGGGTTCTCCTGAGCTAGTGATGTTGGTTAGATCCCCTGTGTTAAATTCTGGGTTGATCAGCATATCAAAGCTATCCACATCTTCTACTTTGAGGTCTCTTCGCTGTATGGAAGCACTTAAAAGGGTCGTACTCGTATAATTATTAAATTCACTTCCACTACTGGAATTAGCCAATTTTGTTTTGACGGTAATGTTATCTTCGGTAGATAAAGCATCTTGGGTCAAAGCCGTTAGATAATGCTTATAGTCCACCTTGACCATAGCGGGTTTACTCCCTGCTAAGATTCCTGTGGGTAAGGTATCGTCAAAAGCGAAGTTGATCTTGAGAGTAACAGGATCTCTCAGTTTGTCTTCCCAAATATCTAGGGTGTCTTCAATAATTTGTTTGGTTTCGAGATCAATTTCAGAGGAATACGTGGCATTAATTTTTAGTGCCTGTGCGGGGGTAGCGGTAACTGCTGTTCCTGCTAAGATTAAGGCAATTTTTCCTACCCATTGTTTAGCTAATATTTTTCCTGCTTGGGTTCCCCCAATTCTTTGGGTAAGGGAGATGATATTTTGCCAAGATTGAGTTAGGTTTTTTTGATGTTTTATGGTCATGATCAATTTCTAATCATTATTAATTAACAAGGGAGGCAGAGGGATTATGGGAGAAAAGATCAATCTTCTTCTCACAATCCCCACCCATTCACTTAGTCTTTTTTACGAGTCCATAACCCGATACCTCCCAGAGCCACTAAAGCGAGGATGGAGGAAGGTTCAGGGACAGATTCCGTCTCTTGTGAAGCAACAGAATTAGACTCTGTACTGTAGTTATAAAATTCGAGATCGTCTCCATTAGCGACAGAGGAAGACCACCAACCTCCCCAACCGCCGGTACTTCCACCACCGCTACCGCCACCGCCACCGCCTCCCATATAGAAGTCGTTGCTTTGAGTAATGTAGGCTAAGGCCTGCTCAGGATTTTCTAAAAATAGGGCTAAAGCGTCTCTTAAGTTATCTTCCCAAACCAGTTGTTCTGCTTGTGTACCTTGTTCAAGGGTTTTTTGTAGTTTACTTAACTCGACCCGGTCAGCATTTCGTAAGACATCGGAAAGGGCGGTAACATCGAGATCGAGCCAACCACGAACTTGAACCTTAACATTTTTTCTGTCGTGAGCAAGCTGTTGGAGTTTTTGATTTTGTTGTGCAATCAGTTGCCTAATTCTGTCGAGGGTATTATCTCTCTCTAATTGACGTTGGGCGGGATCGCTTTCTGTTTCCAGATAATCTTTGAGGTTGAGTAATTCTTGTTCAATGACAAGATCGATATCTTGATACAAGTCCCATAACTCTTCATCCAACTCTTCACGAATACTGTCTCCTGCATTGACACTTTCCCAGTCTGCGGCGGCGATATCAACAGTATTTTGATGATTGGTTTCTAGATCCTGTTGATAGGTATCCCAATCTAATCCCACTTCATCCATTAATTGTCGACTGCGATCAACTAAATCCCAACCAGTTACATCCAGTAGGGTTAGATCAAGCTTAGAAATAGAGAGACTTTCTCCCATATTTAAGGCCGGTGTCATAATTCCCAAGGGAGAGGTGTTGTATTTCCAATGACTGGTTTGATAGCCATCCCCTCCTTCTGCTACGCTACCAGTGGATAAGTGGGCAGGAGCATTTTGATCGTTAACCAGTGGGTTTCGTCCTCCATCGAAGGAAATATATTTTTCAATCCCTTGACCTAAACGCATATCAATCACCCCAAACTTTGCACTTCGCCTAGAATAGGTATAGGTATTCATGGGAGTCACATAGTTTAAGTCGCTATCCGTTAGGGGATCAGTGGGGGATTGATTGATGTATTCAATGGCATCGGCCCCTCCCACAATACCGAAAGCATGGCCAACTTCATGGAGAAGAACGGTACGAAAATCATAAGCATTGGCATTAACCCCATCGCTAGAATCTTTATCCCAATTGACTGCATTGCTAAAGACAATGCTGGCATCTAAGGGTCGATCATCGGAAGCGGTACTGAGGTTATCGGAGTTGATTAAGCCTAAGGCCTTCCCATTGGCACGACTAAGCCAGATCGTCTTGTTATTACTGTTATCGTTATTGTCCAAGACACTGGTGGGTTCTCCAGGGGTAGCGAACTGGGTTAGATCACCCGTGTTAAACTCTGGGTTGATGAGCAGATTAAAGCTATCCACATCTTCTACGGTAAAGTCTCTGCTTTCTGTCGAAGAATTTCTCAGAATCCTATAGTTATTGAATTCGTTGCCACTGCTTGATCCAGCTAATTTTGATTGGATGCTAGTTTGATCATCGGCCGATAAAGCATCTTGGGACAAAGCGGTTAGATAATGCTTATAGTCCACCTTGACCATAGCTGGTTTACTTCCTGCTAAGATTCCTGTGGGTAAGGTATCAGAAAAACTAAAATCGATCTTGAGGGTAACGGGATCTCTGAGTTGATCTTCCCAAATATCCAGGGTGTCTTCAATAATTTGTTTGGTTTCGAGATCAATTTCAGATGAATACGTGGCATTAATTTTTAGTGCCTGTGCCGGGGTGGCGGTAACTGCTGTTCCTGCTAAGATTAAGGCAATTTTTCCTACCCATTGTTTAGCTAATATTTTTCCTGCTTGGGTTCCCCCAATTCTTTGGGTAAGGGAGATGATATTTTCCCAAGATTGAGTTAGGTTTTTTTGATGTTTTATAGTCATGATCGGTTGAGTCGTTATTTAAAATAATTGAATAAGATAAAAATTAAAAAGGTAAGCAGATACATTAGCTAAAAACTCTAAAATCATTTATATTTTTTGTTTTTCAATCCCCTTGATTTTTGTAAAAGTAAGATATTTTTAAAAAATTTTAATGGTTTATTTGACATTATTTTTTGTACTATACAACAGGATTGGATTCTTTATTTTTATTTTTTCATAGTAAAAAATAGATGAATCTTTTTTATATTAAGGGAGATGATCATTTATTTATGTATTTTATCTCATAGGGTTTTAGTGAATTAAATCACATTAATTAATATTCTTGTTAAGTGTATTTAGCTAAACATTCTAGCTTTAATGATTTAAAAATACTTGCGAGTTTTCTCGGATTTTTGATTAAGTTTTTTTCTAGGAGAGAAAAGTTGGTTCAGTATAAATGCGGAGGTGGCAATTAAAAACATATTTATATACTGATATTTTCCACTAGAACAAATAACCGTGGGACAAAATATGAGTCAGAAACTGTTAAACATCTAACTTGTTATAAGTAGTCGGACATAAATAAAGCGCACTGTCTTAAGAAATGTAAATGATTAGATAACCCCTCCTCCTCTGCTTCCTTTACCCCCTCTGCTCCCCCTGCTTAAGCAACACAAGTAACGTTTATTTTGGTCCAGGTACTTAGCAGTCAGGAATGATATGTGAGAAGGGAGAATCTATCAGGATATAAATAGTATTATGTCTCTACAAACACTTCCTTGTAGGGGTTTAACACTGTTAAACCCTCAAAGAAGCAAGAATCTCCTCATCAGTGTATGGTCAAGTCAGAAAAAAAATGTAAAAATATGATTGCTCTAACCTGGCACAACTCTTACAAGACCATTAAGCTTGAGAAAGGATGATTATGGAGATACGTAACCTATCGACGCATTCCGCTACGCTTCATACGGGGCTTTCAGTAGCCCTGAACGGACTATTGCGTATTAGAACAATTTTATGCGTCGTAACAGAACAGTGTTCGAGCCTCAAGGGTGGGTTACGGTTTATGCCGATGGAGACTCATCGACCACCCTTCGCAATTCCAAAAACTTTCCCAGGAATTGCTCCCCAGGGTTTGCGAGATACGCGCCAAACTCTAACCCTACTGTTAACCGTTGCTCACTGGGGACTGAGTGCCTAAACATTTTGGGTTAGACTAAGTGTATTTCAATGGTACACAGTATGTCAAGAGAAGAACAACTCAAAGTCAGGTTAACCAAAGAAGAAATGACAAGGTTAGAATCCTATGCAAAATCTAAGGGATACTCAAAATCAGAAGTCATTAGGGACTACATCAAGCGACTACCCAAAAGCTCCTCGTAAGTCGACGCTACGCGGTTTATTTATTGGTCGCAATTCCTCCCCGTACAAGGAACGAAGGGAGGGGGAGGAATTGCGACATTTCGTTGATCAAAATTGCAAAAATTGGCCATTTTTTACTCCCATCCTCTGTTTAACTGTCCTAGGGTTACTTCCGTTATCCCTTGGCAATAATTCTGTCACCTTAGCACAGGGTGTTCTCTCACCTCCTTCTCAAGAACCATCACCCCCTGTTATTCCCCCTCCCTTACCTTCTTTTGAGGAAGTCCAACCCCCTACCCCTACTCCCCTACAACCCACCCCGGTTGACCCCCCCATTGAAGGAACCGTTATCGTCAAAGAATTTCAATTTGTTGGTAGTACCGTTTTTACCCAAGAAACCCTAGGGAATATTACGGATCGTTTTAAAGATCGTCCTCTCTCCTACGGAGAACTCACCGAAGCAGCAACCATCATCACTCAATACTATATTGATAACGGTTACTATACGTCTGGGGCCTATCTTCCTTCCCAAAATGTAGAAGATGGGATCGTGACTATTGAGATTTTAGAAGGAACCTTAGCGGATATTGAAATTACTATCGAAGGACGCTTAAATGAAAGTTATATCCGCCAGCGCATTGAAATCGCTTCTCATACCCCTCTCAATGTCCCTCAACTCTTAGAAGCACTACAATTATTACAGCTAGACCCGATTATTGAGAATATTCAGTCAGAACTCGCTAGTGGGATTACTCCAGGAACTAATATCTTAAAAGTTAAGGTGGTGACGGCGGATACCTTCGCTCTTCGTGTCAACTTAGATAATGGTCGGGTCCCCAGTGTGGGGTCTTTTCGTCGGGGAGCACGCATCTTTGAGAGGAACTTAACGGGAAACGGCGATCGCCTTAATCTGGCCTTCCGTAACAGTGATGGGAGTAATGATGTGGAAGTCAGCTATACCTATCCGTTTAATGCTCATAATGGAACGGTGATGATCGGTTATCGTTCTTTACCCAGTTGGATCATTCAACCCCCATTAGATGAGTTGGATATTTCCTCTACCTACGATAAATATTGGATCACGGTTCGTCATCCGGTGTTCCAAAATCCTAACCAAGAGTTAGCGGTGGGTTTAACGTTTGATCATCAAAAAAATCAAACGGATCTTGGAGCATTAGGAAGAGGGTTTCCTATTACGGCCGGTTCGGATGAAAATGGACGCACTTTTTTGACGACATTACGCTTTTTTCAGGAGTGGACTGAACGAGATCAACAACAAGTGATTGCTGCACGTTCAGAATTGAGTTTTGGGATAGATGGGTTAGGGAACACCGATGCGTTTGATGCTGATGTTAACCCTAATGCTCCTCAAACTACTTATTTTTTATGGCGAGGACAAGCACAATGGGCCCGTTTATTGGCCCCTGAAACTTTGCTCTTTGTACAAACAGATATCCAAGTAGCCGATCGTCCTATTATTCCTATGGAACAGTTTGCTTTAGGGGGACTGGGAAGTGTGAAGGGATATCGTCAAAACTTACGATTAACAGATAATGGAGTGTTTACCAATGTGGAATTTCGTTATCCTATTTTACAAATGCAAGAACAGTCTTTAGTGCTACAAGTTGTTCCTTTTGTTAACATTGGAAGCAGTTGGAATAATGGACGACCTGAATTTAATCCTAATACTTTAGCGTCTACGGGATTTGGATTCTTATTCCGCATGAATGATAATATCAACGCTCGTTTAGATTTTGCCTGGCAATTAACAGATGTAGAAATTGATGAAAGTAACTGGCAAGAAAATGGTATTTTATTTACCATTGATATGGGGATTTAGAATTGAGAATTGAGAATTGAGAAATAAAAATAACACACAATTATAGCACTACGCATTAAGGGAAAGGACATTTTTGTTTTCCCTGTTATATAACCTGTTATAACAGGTTATATGAGTTGAGATTTAAACACGATATGGTCAGATATTATTTGGCGATCACTTCAGCTTTCCCCTCAAAACAAACTTAATTGTTTATATTAAGGGGTGGATAAAAATAAAGAGGAAAAGATAGATAATCTTTTCCCCTCAAGATAAGTTAAAGTATTTAAGAATTAAACACCGACACTCAATAAAGCATCTTTAAGTAATGCAGCTTTATCCGTTGCTTCCCAAGGAAGGTCAAGATCGTTGCGTCCAAAATGACCATAAGCAGCCACATCTTGATAGAAACGGCCACCTCGTTGAGAAGGCAGTTCGCGCAGGTTGAAGGTTTGAATAATCCCTGCAGGACGTAACTCAAACAGTTCTTGAACCGCTTCTAATAACTTAGCTTCTTCGACTTTACCTGTGCCAAAAGTTTCCACTAAAACACTAACAGGACGAGCAACCCCAATGGCATAACTGAGTTGTACTTCACATTTATCAGCTAAACCAGCGGCCACAATATTTTTAGCCACATAGCGACAAGCATAAGCAGCAGAGCGATCAACCTTGGTGGGATCTTTACCAGAAAATGCGCCACCACCATGACGAGAATAACCGCCATAAGTATCCACAATAATTTTACGACCGGTTAACCCAGCATCTCCTTGAGGACCACCAATCACAAATTTTCCGGTGGGGTTAACCAGAAAACGAGTGTCTTGAGAGGGTTTAAGATCAATGTCAGCTAAAGCGGGTAGAACTACTGCATCCCAGAGATCGGATTTAATTTTAGCTTGAACTCCGTCGTTATCAGTGATAGAACCAATGGTTTCGTCGTGTTGTGTGGAGACGAGAATGGTATCGATACCTACAGGAACGCCATCCTCATAAACAATGGATACTTGAGTCTTCCCATCAGGCCGTAAATAGGTTAAATCGCCGGTCTTACGAACCGCAGCCAAACGACGGGCAAAACGGTGAGCTAAACTAATGGGTAAGGGCATTAATTCAGGGGTTTCGTTACAAGCATAACCAAACATAATCCCTTGATCCCCAGCCCCAATACGATCTAACTCGTCATCACTGAGGGAAGTCCGTTGTTCGTGTGCCTGGGTAACCCCTTGAGAAATATCAGGGGACTGTTCATCTAATGCCACTAAGACTGAGCAACTATTGGCAGAAAAACCATTATCAGCATCAGTATAACCAATCTCTGCAATTTTTTTGCGGGCTAATTGGGCAAAATCAACATGAGCTTTGGAGGTGACTTCTCCGGTGATCAGCACTAAACCTGTGTTGACCACAACCTCCGCCGCTACCCGACTTTGATCATCTTCATTGAGTAGGGTATCTATGATGGTATCAGAGATTTGGTCACACACTTTATCAGGATGACCTTCAGTAACCGATTCAGAAGTAAATAAATAACGACGAGACAATTTTCTTTACCCTCTCTAATAACGATACAGATTGAAGTTTTTATTAACGTATCATCTTACACCCTAAACTCCAAATTAGGAAATCCTTCTCTATTATTTTCTATTTTCATGGTTAAAATAGCTGAATTTGATCAATTTGGGTAATGATAATATCTGCTTGCTGAAGATAGGGGGCTGAAACCTTTTGCCAACAGATACCGATGGTTCCTGCAACCCCTGCTTGTTTAGCCATGATTATATCTCCTTGTGAGTCTCCTACCATTAGGGTTTGATGGGGTAATATTTGGAGTTTTTGACAAGCTTTAATAAAGAGTTGGGGATCGGGTTTGCTTAACCCTTGATCCCCTCCCATCATCAGTTGAATATAATTAGAGAGATCATGTTCTTTGACAAACCGTCGCACATCTTGGGTAGGGGCAGCCGAGAGAATTCCTAATTTTAAGCCGGCTTCTGATAAAGTTTTTAGCACATCTAAACTGCCAGAAAATAAGGGAGAAGTGCTGGTATCTTTTTGTAAGTATTTGTCAACTTCTGTAAACGTCGTTTCAGCTATTTCTAAGGCTTCAAACCAACTTTTTCCGGTCTCGGCAATATAGGCAGCAGCAGCGATTAAGTTTTCTTGACGACTGCCAACAGCCATTAAACCAGTGGGATCTAATTGATTATTTTGTAGGCCAAAAGCCATTAATAAAGGTTCCCCAATACCAGGTATTTTAGCATCTAATAAACGGGTTCGACGGAGAGTTAATTCTCGTAAAAAGTGATGGGAGTCTTCTAAGGTTCCATCTTTATCGAAAATAATAGCTTGAATATTCTTAAATTCAATGTGATCACAACGAATATTGACCAAAGTTTTTACTCCTAAACAGCTTCAGTTCAATTGTACATTGGTGAACGCTGTAAATTGGTTAGAGGGGAGAAAGCTGTGTTACAATTTATATATTCGAGGGAAATATGATAGATAAATCATGGCAAAAGAATAACAAAATAAAATTCATTAATTAAAGGAAAGTCAGGTGAATCAATCAACGATTGAACAACAGATTAAACAACTTCGTCAACAACTACAACAAGCCAATTACGCTTATTATGTTCTTGATAATCCTATTATGGAGGATGCTATTTATGATCAATTATATCGACAACTCCAAACCTTAGAAAAAGAACATCCTCAGCTAATAACAACCGATAGTCCAACCCAAAGAGTGGGAGACAAACCAGCTTCTCAATTTTTTTCTATTCGCCATAATATCTCTCTTTATAGTTTAGAGAATGCTTTTAATTTAGATGAGCTAAAAGAATGGGAACAAAGATGGCGACGAGGGGCTAAAAATATAAATTTAGACACCATTGAATATGTTTGTGAGTTGAAAATTGATGGATCTGCGTTAGCTTTAACTTACGAACATGGTTTATTAACTCATGGTGTTACTAGGGGAGATGGTACCACCGGGGAAGATATTACGACCAATGTTCGTACCATTCGTTCCATTCCTTTACGATTAAATTTAGACAATCCTCCCCCTATTATAGAAGTGCGAGGAGAAGCTTTTTTACCCTTAGATGAATTTGCTCGTATTAATCAAGACAGAGAAGAAAAGGGAGACGCTTTATTTGCCAATCCCCGCAACGCAGCCGCAGGAACTTTAAGACAGTTAGATCCCAAAATTGTTGACCAAAGACGCTTACAATTTTTTGCTTATACTTTGCATTTAGATGATGCAAAACTTACCACACAATGGCAATCTTTAGACTATCTACAAACCAGTGGCTTTTTAGTTAATCCTCACCGTAAACTATGTCAGTCTCTTGATGAAGTGGCTGATTATTTTAATCAATGGGAAACTGGCAGAAAAGATTTACCCTATATGACTGATGGGGTGGTGGTAAAAATCAATGCTTACCCCTTACAAAAAACCCTAGGTTTCACTCAAAAATTCCCCCGTTGGGCCATCGCCTTAAAATACCCCCCAGAAGAAGCACCCACCGTAGTAGAAGCGATTACGGTTAACGTGGGAAGAACAGGGGCCGTAACCCCCATGGCCGTCATGAAACCGGTTCATTTAGCCGGAACAACGGTCCAAAAAGCCACCTTACATAACAGCGATCGCATTAGTGAACTGGATATCCGTGTGGGAGATACGGTGATTATTCGCAAAGCTGGGGAGATTATTCCAGAGGTGGTTCGTGTTTTAGAGGGGTTACGTCCCCCCAACACGCAACCTTATCAAATGCCGGATCGCTGTCCTGAATGTCATTCTCTGTTAGTTCGTCCTCAAGGAGAAGCGGTGATCCGATGTGTTAATCTTTCTTGTCCGGCTATTTTGCGGGGTAGTTTGGTGCATTGGTCCTCCAGGGATGCTTTAGATATTCGGGGGTTAGGGGAAAAAATTGTCGTTTTATTAGTTAATAATGGGTTGGTTCATTCTATTGCTGATTTATATCAGTTAACCCCCGAAAAAGTAGCCAGTTTAGAACGCATGGGTTCTCAATCAGCTAATAATTTAATTAAGGCCATTGAAGGGAGTAAACAGCAACCTTTCTCACGGGTTTTATATGGGCTAGGTATTCGGTATGTGGGGAGTGTGACCGCTAGTTTATTAGCTGATAATTTTCCCAATATTGAGCAATTATCTCAAGCTTCTTATCCATCTTTAAGTTCCATTTATGGAATAGGAGAAGAAATTGCCCAATCGATTATTAATTGGTTTAATATTGAAGATAATCGTCATTTGATCGCACAACTGAAAAAGATTGGGTTACAATTAGAGGCAAATCCAGATAAAGTTAACACGGTTGCTCCTGTGGTAACTCCCTTATTAGGGAAAACTGTGGTTATTACAGGAACTCTAACCACCTTAAAACGCAATGAAGCGAAAGCTTTAGTTGAAAAAGCTGGTGGAAAAGTAACCGGTTCTGTCAGTCAAAAAACTGATTATTTATTAGTGGGAGAAAATGCAGGTTCTAAATTGATTAAAGCCCAAGAATTAGGAATTACGCAACTCAGCGAATCACAATTTTGGGGAATGATAGCATCAGATAAATCATAATTTATTAACAAACTGATTAAATTGTTAGCGATTCAATGGATATGATTATTAATAATTGTCATATTGTCCAAAAACTGTATGAAAGTCCTCAATCTTTGATTTATCGAGGTATTCGAGGCCAAGATAAACAACCTGTTATCCTCAAAATTTTACAGGAAACTTATCCCGATCCGATTACCTTATCACAATTTAAACAAGAATATAAAATACTCAATCATCTAGAGTCCCCAGCAGTAATTAAAACCTATGGGATGGAAACCTATCAAAATACATTAATGATTATTCTTGAAGATTTTGGGGGAATATCATTAGAGAAATTCCTAGAAGAGAAAAAACCAACTTTAGAAAACTTTTTAAAAATTGCTATTAAAATTAGTGAAGGATTAGTGGCGGTTCATGAGCTTGACATTATTCATAAGGATATTAATCCTACTAATATTATTATCGACCCAAATGAGGAAGTTGTCAAGTTAATTGATTTTGGGATTTCTACACAATTAAAATCAGAAGACACCCATTTATCTAACCCCAATTTAATTGAAGGAACCCTAGCTTATATGTCTCCTGAACAAACAGGAAGAATGAACCGAAAAATTGATTATCATACTGATTTTTATTCTTTGGGTGTCACCTTTTATGAAATGTTGATAGGTTCCCTTCCTTTTAACAGTGATGATCCCTTAGAATTAGTGCATTTTCATATTGCTAAACAACCCCTTTCCCCTCACTATATTAATCCAGAAATACCTCCTATTCTTTCCGATTTAGTGATGAAATTATTAGCCAAAACTGGAGAGGAAAGATATCAAAGTGCTAGGGGAATTAAGACTGATTTAGAAAACTGTTTAAAACAAGTACAAACCTTTAATAAAATTAAGCCTTTTTCTTTAGGGAAACAAGACATTTCTTATAAGTTTCAAATTCCTCAAAAACTTTACGGTAGAGAAAGAGAACAACAACTTTTAATTAAGACATTTGATACGGTAAGTAAAGGCCATAATGCAACTGTATTAGTGTCTGGATATGCCGGGATTGGCAAATCAGTTTTAATTCGAGAAATTTATCCCTTTGTTACTCAAAAAAAAGGATATTTTGTTTCTGGAAAATTTGAACAGTTTCAACGAAATATTCCTTATGCAGCGATTATCCAAGCTTGTCAAGAATTAGTTAGTCAATTATTAACAGAATCTGACAATAAAATTCATCAATGGCGACAAAAATTGCTCTCTGCTTTAGGGGTTAATGGACAAGTCATGATTGAGGTAATTCCTGAAATAGAAAACATCATAGGAACACAACCCAAGGTGATTAAACTAGATCCAAAAGAAGCAGAGAATCGCTTCAATTTCCTGTTTCAAAACTTCTTAAAGGTGTTTACTCAAAAGCAACATCCTTTAGTCATTTTCTTAGATGATTTACAATGGGCCGACACAGCTTCATTACAACTTATACAATCTTTAATGACTAATTTAGATGATCAATATCTATTAATTATAGGTGCTTATCGTGATAATGAAGTAACGCAAGGACATCCTTTACAATTAACCTTAGATGATCTTGATAATCAAGGGGTAATTATTGAAACAATTCAACTAAAACAATTAACTGTATCTCAGAT